>JAICUO010000874.1 GCA_025935815.1 Streptosporangiaceae bacterium | reverse complement strand
GTCGGCACCCTTGACCGCCAGCCCGGCGAAATCAGGGTCGAAGGCGTCCGGTGCGATGATGGTCTCGGCGCCGGTGGGCGGCGCGGTGGGTGCTTGTCGGTAGACGGCGCGGACGTGGTGGCCGCGCTGGGCGGCCAGGGCGGTGACGTGGCTGCCGGTGCCGCCGGAGGCTCCGAAGACGGTGATGTTCATGGCTGCTGGCTTCCTGTTTCAGTGGGGCGGGCGGGGGTCAGTCGGCCGGCTCGGGCGCTGGGACCTGCTCGCGGGCGACCGTGGTGACGACGGGGCGGGCGGCGGGCTCGCCGCGGCTGTTGGCGGCGCGCAGTGCGATGGCGGCGGCTGCGAGCAGGAAGATCGCGCAGGCGAGCAGGGCGCGGTGGAAGCCCGCGGTGAGCGCTTGCTGCGGGGTGGCGTGCGCGCTGAGCAGCGCGGTGGTGCGGGCGGAGGCGATGGCGGAGAAGATCGCCAGGCCGAGGGCGGTGCCGAGCTGCTGGGAGGCGTTCAGCAGGCCGGCGGCGAGCCCGGCCTTGTCCTCGGGGACGCCGGCGTTGGCCGCGGTGGTGACCGAGACAAGGACGGCCCCGACCCCGAATGCCATGATCAGCAGTCCGGGGAGCAGCGTCCTGGGGTAGGTGCCGTGGACGGGGATGCGGGACAGGTACCAGACCCCGGCGGCGGCGGTCAGCGCCCCGGCGACGATCACCGGGCGGGTGCCGGTGCGGGCGAACAGGCGGGAGGAGATCCCGGCGGCGACGATGATGCCGGCGGTGACCGGAAGGTAGGCCGAGCCGCTGCGGATGGGGCTGAAGCCGATGACGTTCTGCATGTAGAGGGTGAGGAAGTAAAACACCGACACGAAGGCGGCGAACGCGATCATCTGGACGGCGTCGGAGGCGGCCAGCCCCTTGACCCGGAAGATGGAGAACGGGAACAGCGGGTCGCGGCGGCGCAGCTCGGTCGCGGTGAAGGCGGCGAGCAGGACCCCTGCGGTGGACAGCTCCCCGATCGCGGCGGCGCTGCCCCAGCCCTGCTCCGGTGCGCGGACCAGGGAGTAGATCAGCAGCAGCATGCCGCCGGTGGCCAGCACCGCGCCAGGGAAGTCGAAGCCCGCGGCCCGCGTCGCGGGCCGCCCGCCGGGCACCAGCCGGAACGCGCCGGCGAGGATCAGCGCGCAGGCCGGCAGGTTGACGAACAGCACCCACCGCCATCCCGGTCCCTGGGACAGCACGCCGCCGAGGAACACCCCGGCCGCGGCGGCCAGGCCGGAGATCGCGCTCCAGGCTCCGAGCGCCTTGCTGCGGTCGTTGCCGGAGTTGAAGGTCGTGGTGAGGATCGACAGCCCGGCCGGCGCCATCAGCGCTGCCCCCGCCCCCTGGGCGAGCCGGGCGCTGACCAGCATGCCCGCGCTGGTGGCGAGGCCGCCGGCCAGCGAGCAGGCCGCGAACAGCACCGTGCCCGCCACCAGCAGCCGCCGCCGTCCGAGCAGGTCCCCGGCCCGGCCGCCGAGCAGCAGCAGCCCGCCGTAGGTGACCAGGTAGCCCGACAGGACCCACTGCAGGTCCTGGGCCGAGAAGTGCAGGTCGCGGCGGATCGACGGCAGGGCGACGTTCATGATCGAGGAGTCGACGACGTCGAGGAACTGCACCGCGCACAGCAGGAGCAGCAGGAGCTTGCCGCGGCGGGTGGCCAGCGGCGAAGCGGGTTGGGCGGTCACAGGGGTCAGCCTCCAAGACTGGACGAATCAGTACGGTCATGAGGCTAGCAGGAAACTGGACGATTTAGTACAGTCTTAGCTCGCCCAGGCCCGGACCTGCGCGAGCCCGGCCTCCACGGCGACGCGCAGCGACGCCATGTCCTTGCGGGCCTGGCTGAGCGCCATCCCGCCCTCGATACTGGCCAGCAGCGCCGTGGCCAGCCGGGCGGGCTCCGCTTCGGCGCGCAGCTCCCCGCGCTGGCGCATCCGCTCCAGCGCGCCGGCCAGCAGCCGCTCCCACGCGTCGAACCCGGCGGCGGCCGCCAGCCGCGCCTCCTCGTTACGGCCGGCGACCTCGGCCGACAGCGTCCCGATCGGGCACCCCGGCATTCCCGTCGCCTCGAACCCCGCCGCGAACCCCGCCAGCGCCTGCTCCAGCCCGGCCAGCGACGACACGCCGCCCAGGGCGCCGGTGAGGCCCGCGATCACCTGCGCGCAGCGGTATCCGACCGCGGCGGCCGCCAGTTCGTCGCGGCCGCTGAAGTAGTGATAGAACTGGCCTTTGCCCGCCCCGGCCGCGGCGAGCACCTCATCCACGCTCGTGGCCGCGATCCCGCGCTCGGCGAACAGCTCCGCGGCCCGCTCGACGATCCGCTCGCGGCTGGCGCGCCCGCGCCCTGTCTTCGGCTCACCCGGCATGCGGCCATGGTAACCACAAACTGTACCACGCCGTCCAGTAGTGGTCGGGTCGACGCAGGAGGCGGGGACGGTTTGGTGCGCTCCGCCTCGGCTTAGGTGCCGCCGGCCGCCCTCTTGCGATGCAGGGTCGCACAGCGGGCGCCCATGCGGGACTCCGGGGCACGGGTGAACGGGCCTCGGGGGCACGGGACTGGGGTGCCCGGGATCCCCGGGCACCCCAGCGGGCGGCCGTGCGCGCTGTCGTCCAGGGCTTCAGGCACCCGGCCCTTGCGGGG
>JAICUO010000829.1 GCA_025935815.1 Streptosporangiaceae bacterium | reverse complement strand
CATCTACCGCGAACGCAAGGCGCCGACCGTCACCGAGGGCGCCTCGGCCGCCGCCGGAAAACACTGACGCCGCCGCCGACAAGACTGACGCTGCCGCCGACAAGACTGACGCTGCCGCCGACAAGACTGACGTGCCCCCGGACGACACTGACGCTGCCGCCGGACCACGCTGACCCTGGAGCCCTGCCGCCGATGACCGTGTACCCGCTGACCGGTGTCATCCGCCCCTACGCCTGGGGCTCGCACTCGGTGATCGCCGAGCTTCAGGGCCGCCCCGCGCCGACCGAGGCCCCCGAGGCGGAGCTGTGGCTCGGCGCCCACCCCGACGACCCGTCCACCGTCGGCGGCGCCGCGGGCGAGGTCAGCCTGGCGAGCTTCATCGGCGGCAACCCGCAGGCCCAGCTCGGCGACCGCGTGCTCGGCTCGTTCGGCCCCCGCCTGCCGTACCTGCTCAAGATCTTGGCCGCCGAGAACCCGCTCTCGCTGCAGGCGCACCCCGATCTCGAGTACGCCAAGCAGGCCTTCGCCCGCCAGCAGGCCGACCCCACCCGGCCGAAGAACTACACCGACGCCAACCACAAGCCCGAGATGCTGGTCGCCCTGACCCCGTTCGAGGCCCTCTGCGGTTTCCGCGCCCCCACCGCCGCCGCCGACGCCATCGACGCCCTGGCCGTTCCGTCCCTGGACCCGGTTGTCAAGTCCCTCCGCGACGGCGACCTCCGCACCGCCGTCGAGACCCTGCTCTCCTGGCCGCCGGACGATCGCGCCGCGCTGATCGACTCGGTGGTCACCGCCGCCAAGGCCCACCCCGACGACGACGCCGGCGCCCTGATCGCCCACCTCGCGGGCCACTCTCCCGCCGACCCCGGCGTCCTGGTGGCGCTCCTGCTCAACCACGTCCGTCTGCAGCCCGGCGAGGCCATCTGGATGCCCGCCGGCAACCTGCACGCCTACATCCGCGGCGCCGGCGTCGAGCTGATGGCCGCCAGCGACAACGTCCTGCGCGGCGGCCTCACCCCCAAGCGCGTAGACGTCCCGGAACTCCTCAAGGTCCTCCGCTTCGAGGTCCTGGACGACCCCATCCTCAAGCCCACCGAGCTGTCCCCGGGCGTACTGACGTGGCCCGTCCCCGTCCCCGACTTCGTCCTCTACCGCCTGGACCTCGACGGCACCCGCCCGCCCACGGAGGTCCCCGCCGAAGGCCCCCGCATCATCGTCACCGCCTCCGGCGACCTCTTCGCCGGCGAGTCGGTGGACGGCACCCCCATCGAACTGGCCAGCGGCGAAGCAGCCTTCGCCCCCGCGGCCGCCGGCAAAATCAAACTCGCTGGCCAGGGGGTCGCCTTCGTGGCCGCGGTCCCGGAGTAGCGGCCGGCATAATCCGCCGGCTCAACCCCTGTTCCCGCCGGCCGACGCGACTCCCGGCCGAAGCGCCACCCCGCGTCCGGTTGCGCTCACGACCGCGCCTTCAGCTGATCGTTTTCCCTATCGCGTACGAGGCGAGCACCGCCCCCAACCGCACTTTCCCCAACCCGCCGCACAACGCGACCAAGCTGCATGGCAAGCCCGTGCCGCGACCGCCGGGCTGAGCTGCCCACTCACTCTCTCCGCCGCCCCCGGCCACGCACACTTCACCCCGCGTCAGCCCGTGCGGTAGCTCTGCGTGCGGCAGGCGCAAAGACAAAACCTGAAATTTCCCGATTTGCTTGACACCGTCACTGCGGAGTGTAAATTCATAACCACGCAGCGTCATTGGTGATCGGGGGGTCCCACGGACGCGCGCGGTACCAAACCGGGGGGATGAACGGGGCGGCGGGCCTAGCCTGTCGCCCCGTTCGCTATGCACCCAATCCGCGCTCCGTGCCCGACGGCCGCGGCCCGCCGACCGCCTATGCCCAGCGCCTATGCCCATGCCCGGCGCCAGCGCGCGTGCCCAGCGCGCGTGCCCAGCGCCCGGCGCCCGTGCCAGCGCGCATGCCCCAGCGCCCGTCGCCCGGCGCCCGTGCCTAGCGCCCGTCCCCATCGCCTGCCACACGTGCCCAGCGCCCGGCGTCCCGGCTTATGCCCAGCGCCCGGTGTCGCGCCCGCGGCCCGCGCTCGCATCGCGCCCTATGTGCCAACCAGGCGGTGGATAACTTCGAAAAATTGTCACACCCATCTGCTCCACTGGTCCCCACCCAGTGCCGAGGGTGGGGGAGCCCATGCCGCGCTCGCTGTGTGGTCGGCGTTCGCGCGCGGGGGCGGCCGGGAGCCCAACCCCGCAGCTCAGCCCGGCGGTCGCGGCAAAGGCTTGCCATGCACTCAGGTCGCGAGGTCGGCCGGGTTCCCAGTCTTGCGGTTGTGGCCGCGCCGCCATCCCGTATCGCTGAGATTGTCCAAGCAAAATGTCCGAGCGTGAGTGAGCTCAGGCCATCCCCTGAAATTGCCGAAGCGAAGTCCTAGCGTGAGTGGGCCGGGGTCTGCTTGCCGCGAGCGTGATCGTGTCCCCTGCTCAACGACATCCTGGAGGGTTGATGACTACTCGGGCGTGGACGGTTGCCGAGGGCGACTTCAAGGTTGCCGACCTGTCGCTGGCGGCCTTCGGGCGCAAGGAGATCGAGCTGGCGGAGCATGAGATGCCCGGCCTGATGTCGCTGCGGGCGGAGTATGGGCCGAGTCAGCCGCTGCGCGGGGCGCGGATCACCGGGTCGCTGCATATGACGATTCAGACCGCGGTGCTGATCGAGACGTTGACGGCGCTCGGGGCGCAGGTGCGGTGGGCTTCGTGCAACATCTTCTCGACGCAGGATCATGCGGCCGCGGCGATCGTGGTGGGCCGGGACGGGTCGGCTGAGGCGCCGCGCGGGGTGCCGGTCTACGCCTGGAAGGGCGAGTCGCTCGAGGAGTACTGGTGGTGCACCGAGCAGGTGCTGTGGTGGCCGGACGGGGACGGGCCCAACATGATCCTCGACGACGGTGGGGACGCCACGCTGCTGGTGCACAAGGGGGCCGAGTTCGAGAGGCTGGGCGCCGTACCGGGGGCGGACGCGGCCGATTCGGAGGAGTATGCGGTCATTCT
>JAICUO010000023.1 GCA_025935815.1 Streptosporangiaceae bacterium | reverse complement strand
CTCGTCCTATCGGCCCCCGGCCCGCGGGGGGGCGCCGCGCGTCCGGGCGGCCGCCGTGGTGGGGGAGCGGGGCCGGGCCGCGGCCGCCACGACCGCGCGGCTGCCGAGCCTGGCGCTGCGCACGATTCGCGCGGCGCTGTCCGGGGATCCGGAGCCGCGAGCCGGGGGCACCCGGAAGCCGCCAGGCCCGGTGCTGGTCCAGGTTCCCCGGCGCGGGTACCTGGCCGCGATCGCCTGCGGGCGGTGCCGGGCGAAAGCCAGGTGCGCCCGCTGCGGCGGGCCGCTGCGGGTCACCGGCGCGCAGGAGGTCCCCAGCTGCAACTGGTGCGGCGCGCTGGCGGGTGGCTGGCGCTGCGGCGAGTGCGGGCACGACAAGGTCAGGGCGATCGTCATCGGCGCGACCCGCACCGCCGAGGAACTGGGCCGCGCGTTCCCCGGCGTCAAGATCCGCGCATCGGGAGGGGGCGCGGCGGTGCTCCCGGCCGTCCCCGACGAGCCCGCGCTGGTCATCGCCACGCCGGGCGCGGAGCCGGTAGCCGGGTACGCGGCGGCGTTGCTGCTGGACGGGTGGGCGCTCCTGGCACGGCCCAGCCTGCGCAGCGACGAGGAGACGCTGCGACGCTGGATGGCCGCCGCCGCCCTGGTCCGCCCGGACGGCACGGTCCTCGTCCACGCCGACGCCGCGCTCCCGGTAACCCAGGCGCTCATCCGGTGGGATCCGGTTACCTTCGCCGAGCGCACCCTGGCCGAGCGCGCCGACCTGCGCTTCCCCCCGGCGGTCCGGATGGCGGCCGTCACCGGGGACGCCGACGCCGTCGCCACCTTGCTCGCGGCCGTCCCGGAACCAGCGCACGGGCATCACCTGGACGTCCTTGGCCCCGTCCCCGTCGACTTTCCCGCCCAGGGGGCGGAAAGGGGGAGCCAGGGGGCGGAACGGGGGAATGGAATCCCCCCTTTGCCGGGGGGCGACACCGGGACACCCTCCGGGGGTAGACAGCCCCCCGGGGAGATACAGGTCCGCGCCCTGCTGCGCGTCCCGCGCGCGGACGGCCCGGCGCTAGCGCGCGTGCTGCACGCCGCACAGGCGGCGCGCAGCGCCCGCAAGGAAGGCGGCGGCGTGCGCGTCCAGCTGGATCCCGCCGAGCTGATCTGACCAGCGGGGGCCACGCAGTGCGCCCTGGACGACGGTGCCCTGGAACACGGCGCCCTGGAACATCGAGCCGCCCAATAGACTTCTAGTAACCGGGCGATCGTCACGTGTTCACCGGGTGCCATGCCTTGCTCCCGAATACTCCGTCGGGCTGCCTGGCCAGACCTTGCTAGCCCCCGAGCGACGACGCCGCGTTACGGTGAGCTTTTCCTGGAGGATGTCCGTGCTTAGGCCAATACGGCTGTTCGGTGACCCGGTCCTGAAGACTCCCGCAGAGCCGGTGCGCGACTTTGACCTTGAGCTGCGCAACCTCGTGCGGGACCTCAGCGAGACGATGCTGGACGCGCCCGGCGTGGGCCTCGCCGCCCCGCAGATCGGCGTGTCCCTGCGCGTGTTCACCTTCCACGTCGGCGACGAAGAGGGCGAGTCTGGCCACCTGATCAACCCGGTCCTCGCCCTGGATGGCGAGGAGGAGGAAGACGAGGAGGGCTGCCTGTCGCTGCCGGGCATCCAGTTCCTGACTCCGCGCGCGCCCCGGGTCGTCGCCAAGGGCTTCGACATGCACGGCGAGCCGATCACGATCGAGGGCACCGAACTACTCGCCCGCTGCGTGCAGCACGAGACCGATCACCTGGACGGAATCTTGTTCATCGACCGGATGAGCAAGAAGGAGCGCAAGCTCGCCATGAAGGCCATCCGGGAAGCGGAGTGGTACGGTGCCCCCGTCCCGGAGATCCGGGTCTCCCCGCACTCCACCCAGCGGATCTCCTAAAGGAGGCGCACGACATTGCGGCTGGTCTTCGCCGGGACCCCGGCTGTCGCGGTGCCCTCGCTGCGGGCGCTGCTGGCGTCCCGGCACACGGTAGCGGCGGTCGTCACGCGCCCGGACGCGCCCGCCGGCCGGGGCCGGAACGTCGAGCCGTCCCCGGTGGCGGTCCATGCCCGTGAGCAGGGCCTGGAGGTCCTGACGCCCGCCCGGCCGCGCGAGCCGCAGTTCCTGGACCGGCTGCGGCAGATCGCCCCTGACTGCTGCCCGGTGACCGCCTACGGCGCCCTGCTTCCGCAGGAGGCGCTCGACATCCCGCGCCTCGGCTGGGTCAACCTGCACTTCTCGCTGCTGCCCGCCTGGCGGGGAGCGGCCCCGGTCCAGCACGCCGTGCTGCATGGCGACGACATCACCGGGGCGACAACCTTCCGGATCGTCGCCGCGCTGGACGCCGGCCCGTGGTTCGGCCAGCTCACCGAGCCGATCCGGCCCGCCGACACCTCCGGTGACCTGCTGGGCAGGCTCGCCGAGGCGGGCGCCGCGCTGCTGGTCGCCACCCTGGACGGGATCGAGGACGGAACGATCCGCGCCGAGCCGCAGCCCGCCGAGGGCGTGAGCCTCGCGCCCAAGCTCACCCCAGCCGACGCCCGGGTCGACTGGAAGCTGCCCGCCCACCTCATCGACCGGGCCATCCGCGCCTGCACCCCGGACCCGGGGGCGTGGACGGAATTCGATAGGGCGAGGATCAGGATCTTCCCCGTAACGAAACCGGCCGACAGCTGCGTGCTCCCCGACCTCGCGCCCGGTGAGCTGCACGTCAGCCGGGGCGCCGTGCACGCGGGAACTGGCTCACGGCCGGTATCGCTGGGCGACGTCCAGCCGCCCGGCAAGCGCCGCATGCCTGCCGCCGACTGGGCGCGCGGCTGGCGGGAAGCCGGGGGCTTCAGCTAATGCCGGCGACCCGTCATGAGCCCCGGCCGCGCAATGGCCCCCGGCCGCGTTACCGGGCCGACCCGGCCCGCCGGGCCGCCTTTGACGTCCTGGACGCGGTGGACAGCCGGGACGCGTACGCCAACCTGCTGCTGCCCCGGCTGCTGGCCGACCGGGGCATCGCCGGCCGGGACGCGGCGCTGGCCACCGAGCTCGCCTACGGCACGCTGCGCGGCCAGGGAACCTACGACGCGGTGATCGCCGCCTGCAGTGACCGGCCGCTGGGCAAGCTGGACCCGCCCGTGCTGCTGACGCTGCGGATCGGCGCGCACCAGCTGCTGGCCACCCGCGTCGGCAGTCACGCCGCGGTGGCCACCTCCGTTGACCTGGCCAAGGACGTCGCGGGCGCGCGGGCCTCGGGATACGTCAACGCGGTGCTGCGCCGCATCGCGACGCGCGCCCTGGATGAGTGGCTGCCGATCGTCGCGCCGGCGCCCGCGGCCGATCGCGACGGCTACCTGTCGGTCCGGCACAGCTACCCCCGCTGGATCGTGGCCGCCTACCGGGCGGCCCTCGGTCCCGGCGCCGTGCCCGCTGAACTGGAGGCGGCGCTGGCGGCGGGCAACGAGCGGCCCCGCGTGACGATGGCCGTCACTCCCGGAGCCGCGGGCCGCGATGAGGTCATGCCGGCCGGGGCTGAGCCGGCCCGCTGGTCGCCCTACGGGTTCACGCTGCCTGGCGGTGACCCCGCGCGCCTGATCGCCGGGGGCCGGGTGGCCGTCCAGGACGAGGCCAGCCAGCTCGCCGCCCTCCTGCTGACGCGCGCGCCGGTCGCGCAGGCCAGCCGGGACGCCGGCCGCGCCCCGGCCTGGCTCGACATGTGCGCCGGCCCGGGCGGGAAGGCGCGGATGCTGGACGGCCTGGCCACGCTCGACGGCGCGCGGCTGGTCGCCGCGGAGATCCACCCGCACCGCGCCCGGCTGGTCGCCGCCGCGGTCGGGGGACAGCCAGCGCGAGCCAGGGCCGCGTTGGGGACCAGGCAGGCCGAGCCGCGGACGGCGGGGGTGCTGGTCGCGGACGGCCGCCATCCGGCCTGGCGCGATGGCGCCTTTGACCGGGCCCTGGCGGACGTGCCGTGCACCGGGCTGGGCGCCCTGCGGCGCCGGCCCGAGGCTCGCTGGCGCAAGACCCCGGCGGACCTGCCCGAGCTCGGTGACCTGCAGCGCGCCCTGCTGCGGGCGGCGCTCGCGGCGGTCCGCCCCGGGGGAGTGGTCGCCTACGTGACCTGCTCGCCAGTGCCCGCCGAGACGAGCGAGGTCGTCGCCGAGGTGGCCGGCGCCGCCGGGGCGCAGATCCTCGACGCCCCGGCCCTGCTGCCCGAGGTCCCGGGGCTGGGCGCGGTGGCCGACAGCCGCTTCGCCCAGTTCTGGCCGCACCGCCACGGGACCGACGCCATCTTCATCGCCTTGCTGCGGCGATCCTGACGGCGGGAGGCGGCCGCCGGGTCACATCATGACGCAGGTGACGTCCGCGCGGGTGACCGCGCCCTCGCGCACGACGACGGGCGCCGTGGCCACGCAGTCGCCGTGGCCGTCGTTGTACTGCGGGCTGGTGCCGCTCAGCGCATAGCGGCCGGCCGGCAGGACCAGCGTGAACGACCCGTCCTTGGCCGCGCTGGCCTGGCGGGTGCCGCTGGCCGAGGATGCCGTGACCGTTCCCGGCACCCGCAGGGTGACGCCGGGCGCGGGACCGCCCGCCATGACCAAGTGCCCGGCAACCGTCCCGGTGGGACCGCTGGGCGCCCTGCCGCACCCGCCGAGCGTGAACGGGGCGCCCGCCAAAGCCGCGACCGCCAGTGCCGCGCACAAGGACCTCATGCCACTAAGACGCGCCGCTGATCCGCCACGTTGCCCGCAAAGGTAAGCGACGGCGGGCTGGGCTGGGCCTAGCGGGGGGCGTCGCCCATGCGGTAGTCGTGGGTCAGCTCGTCGAGCTTCTGCTTCAGGTCGTCGTCGAGCTTGTAGCCGGCTGCGGCGAGGCTGGCGTCCAGCTGGCCGGGGTTGCTGGCGCCGATGATCGGCGCGGTGATCGCCGGATTGGCCATCACCCAGGCCACCGACAGCGTGACGATGTTGACCCCCGCCTCGTCAGCCAGGGCGCGCACCCGCTCCACGGTGTCGAACTCCCGCTCGTGCCAGTACCTGTCCTGGTACATGCCGCCCGCGAGGCCAAGCTGGAACCGGCTTCCCTCCGGGGGCGCGGCCTGGCGGTTGTGCTTGCCCGACAGCAGCCCGCCGGCGATCGGGTTGTAGCTGATCACGCCGACCCCGTCCTCCAGGCAGAATGGGAACATCTCCCGCTCGCACTGGCGGAACAGCAGGTTATACCGGGGCTGCACGGAGTCGAAGCGGGCCAGCCGCAGCGTCTCGCTGCGCCCGATGGCGCGCACCAGCTGATAGGTCAGGAAGTTCGAGCAGCCGACGTACCGGACCTTGCCCTGCCGGGCGAGGTCGTCCAGCGCGCTCATTGTCTCGTCGATGGGGGTGTTGTAGTCGTAGCCGTGCAGCTGGTACAGGTCGATGTAGTCGGTCTCCAGCCGCCGCAGCGAATCCTCGACCGCCGACATGATGTGCTTGCGCGAGTTGCCCGCCTGCCACGGCGCCGGGCCCACGGGCACGAAGCACTTGGTCGCCAGGAGGAAGCGGTCGCGCTTCCCGCGCAGCCAGCGCCCCATGATCTCCTCGGTCCGGCCCCGGGTGTCCAGGTCGCCGCCCAGGGGATAGGCGTCGGAGGTGTCGAAGAAGTCGATGCCGCCCTCGGCGGCCCGGTCCATGATCGCGATCGAGGTCTCCTCGTCGCTTTGCAGCCCGAACGTCATCGTCCCCAGGCACTGCCGGGATACTTGCAGGCCGCTGCGGCCCAGTCGCACATGCTCCATGACTGGCACGCTACCCCGCTCCGGCGGGCTGTCCAGTCCGAATGACTGACATGCACGATTATTGTCGACTAATATACGACAGTAGGAGAGCGCTCGGGACCGGCTGCCCGATGATGGGCGCCGCTATGAGCTGCTGGGCGAATAAGCCGCGCGAGCGGGATCGCAGGCCGTCGGTGATGACGGCGAAGACCTGGTCGCGCGTCGCGGGGGTCGCCGAGGCGTCCTGGAACGCGGCGGCCGCCGCCTTGAACAAGACGATCAGCTCGCTGGTGGTGACGTCGCCGCGGACCGCGCCCGCGTGCTGGGCGCGACTGAGCAGTACCCCGATCGCCTCGTAAAGGGCGTCCTGCAGCGGGCCGGGCACCGCGATCGCGTCCGGGAGGTCGCGCTTGACCCTGGCCTCCTGCCCGACCCGCGCCAGGAAGCCGAAGAACGCCGCGCCGGGATCGGCCGCCCCGGACCGTGCCCGCGCGTCGGCGACCAGGTCCTCGATCCGGGCCTGGATCACCGCCTCGAACAGGGCCTCCTTGGTGGGGAAGTGCCGGTACACGGTGCCCGGGCCGACGCCGGCCTGGGCGGCGATCTCATCCAGGGGCACGCCGAAGCCAGCCGCGGCGAAAGCGTCCCTGGCCGCGTGCAGCACCTTCTCCCGGTTACGGCGAGCATCAGCGCGCAACGGGCGGGTGGCGTCGGCGGACTGATCAGCCATGCTTGCTAACCGGGGCGATCGTTCCGTATTGTCTAAGCGGAGTCATCGTTCCGATTCTAGGAGGTTCCGAGATGGACGTGCCACTGACCCCCCGCGAAGTCGCCGAGCAAGTCCGCCGCATGGTGGCTGGGGAAGGGGTGACCTTCGCCGACCTGTTCGCCCCGGAGGGAGTGCTGGCGTACCCGTTTGCCCCGCCCGGCATGCCCGCCGAGCTCGCCGGCCGGGAGGCGATCCGCGCCTATTTCGCCGGGATGGGCTCAGCCCGCGATCTCCTCGACATGGAAGGCGTCGAGGCCGTGGTCCGCCAGACCGACGATCCCGAGGTGGTCGTCACCGAGATCACCCACCATGGCTGGTCCCGGGCCGCGGGCGTGCCTTACCGGTTCACCGCGCTTGGCGTCATCCGGGTCCGCGACGGGCGGATCGTCCGCTATGAGGACTACATGGACCCAATCGCCATGGCCCGGATGCTCGGCCGTACCGCGGACCTGGCCGCCGCGCTGTCGGGCCGCTGACGGACGCCGGAGGGCGCTTCAGCGGGAAAACGCGCCGGTCAGCCTAATAACCGAAATGCGGCTCAGGTGATTGGCTAGGGTTGCCAGCATGGGATCACTGCCGAAGCGATCAGGGTCGGCCCCGGTAGCGAGCGTCGCCGCCGCGGATGCCGAGCTGGCCGAGACGCTGGACAACCTCGATGGCGCGGATAACTATGCCGCGTGGATCTTCGAGCAGGTCCAGCCGCACCTGGGGGACGCGGTGCTGGAGGTGGGGGCCGGGCACGGCACGTTCACCGAGATCCTGAGCGCTCGCGGCGCGCGGGTGGTGGCCACGGATGTGTCGCAGCGGTGCGCTGACGTGCTGCGCGAGCGCTTCGCCGCCGACGAGCGCGTCACCGTGGTGCACGGCGGCGCGGACGCCGTCGCCGGGCAGCCCCCCTTCGACTCCGCGGTGCTGATCAACGTCCTGGAGCACATCCCGGACGACGACGGCGCGCTGCGGGACCTGGCGGCCACGCTGCGGCCCGGTGGTCGGCTCATCTTGTGGGTGCCCGCGTTCCAGCTCCTCTACAGCGACTTCGACCGGAAGATCGGCCACTATCGCCGGTACCGGAAGGGGGAGCTGAAGGAGCAACTCACCCGGGCCGGCTACCAGGTGGCCGAGATCCGCTACATCAACTCCGTCGGAGCGCTGGCCTGGCTGGTCGTGGCCCGCCTGATGCACCGGGCGCCCACCGGCGGGCGGTCTGTCAAGATCTACGACTCCTATTTCGTGCCCGTCCTCAAGCGCCTGGAAGGCAGGCGGGGGGCTCCGTTCGGGCAGTCCGTGTTCGCGGTTGCCACCTGGCCCGGCTCCAGGTAGCCGGGCACCCGCCGCCACGCGGCGGGTTTCCCCTCTCACGAAGCCGGCCCGGTGGCCGTCTGCAAGGTGCGCCCGCGGAAAGGGGCGCAGCCGACGCACACGACACGAGAGGGAGCAATCAATGTCGATCGAGGAGAACAAGGCCGTGGTCGGCCGGTGGTTCGCGGAGTTCTGGGGCAAGGACTTCAACCCGGCCGTCATCGATGAGCTGGCCGCCCCGGACATTCGCTTCGAGTACTCGCTGCACGCCCCGCTGCGCGGCCGTGATGCGGTCCGCGCGTTCGCCGGGAAGTTCCGGGCGGCTTTCCCGGACCTGAACTTCTGGGGCACCGCCGACCTGATCGCCGAGGGCGACTACGTGGTCGGCCAGTGGGAGGGCGGCGGGACCCACACGGGCGCGCCGTTCGACGACATGCCGCTCGGCTCGCTGCCGGCCAGCACTGGCAAGGTGATGCGGTTCACCGGCACCACCGTCTTGAAGGTCGAGAACGGCCGTATCACCGAGGAAATCGGCCTGGATGACGGCGTCACCGTGCTTCGCCAGCTCGGCCTCGTCGCCGAGGCCGGAACGACCGCCTGATTCACGACAGCGCTCACGGGCGTGCCGTGGCGGAGCCCGGCTCCGCCGCGGCACGCCGCGGTCTTCCTGCCGGCGCCTGTCCTGTCATCGCGCCGGGGGCGCCGCTGACTCCTGGTCTGTGGTCGTCGCGGGCACGGGCTGCTCGCGGGAGACGAAGTCCTTGCGCCGGATGAGCAGCATGGAGCACACGCCGCCAAAAAACGCCAGGCCTGCCGTCACGTACATCAGGTCGTTGAGGCCAGCGGCGAAGCTGGACCGCAGCGCCAGCGCGGTGGCGGCGCGCTCGTTCACCGGCAGTGAGGCCAGTAGTTGCCCGACTGAGCCTTGCCTGATCTGGGCCCCGATCGCGGCGGAAGACCCCGCCAGCGACGGCGGCAGCGAACTGGCCAGGTGATGCTGGATTCCCGAGCTGAAGATCGACCCCAGCGCCGCGATGCCCGTCGCGATGCCGACTTGGCGGAACGTCGCGTTCACGCCGGAGGCCATCCCCGCCTGGTGCGGGGGCACCACGCCGATGGCCGTGGAGGCCAGCGGCGGGTTCACCAGGCCCGCGCCAAGGCCGGACACGATAAATCCGGGAAGCAGCTGAGTCCACGAGCTAGTGCCCGACAGCCCGGCCATCACGATCAGGCCCATGCCGACCAGCAGCAGCCCCGGGCCGACCAGCCAGCGCGCCGGAACGCGCTCGCTCATCCGCCCGGCGAACGTCGCCGTCACCAGCTGGGCCACGCTGATGATCGCGATCCGCAGGCCCGCGCCCTGCGCTGAGTAGCCGAGCACGTCCTGCAGGTACAACACGATGAACAGCAGCACCGCGAACAGCGACCCGTTCATCGCGAAGGCGGCGATCGAGCCGCCGGTAAACGTCGGGGTGCGCATGATGGAAAGGTCGACCATCGGGTGCCTCACCCGCGCCTCGGCGACGATGAACGACACCAGCAGCGCGGTCCCGGCCGCCAGGCAGCCGATGACGGCGGCATCCGACCACGTCGTCTCACCGGCCCGGATCAGCCCGTACACCAGGCTCACGAGGCCAGCGGTCAGCAAGACGAACCCGATCCAGTCCGGCGGCTCGGGGCGCGGCGAGCGCGATTCCCCGACCCGCCAGATGGTCACCGCGAGCGCGAGCACGCCGATGGGGATGTTCACCAGGAAGATGCCGCGCCAGTCCCAGTTCGTCGTGATGACGCCCCCGAGGACCGGGCCCAGCGCCGTCGAGACCCCGATGACCGCGCCCCACACGCCGAACGCCACGCCACGGTCCTTGCCCCGGAAGGCATCCCCGAGCAGCGCCAGTGACGTGGCGAACATGATCGCCCCGCCCACCCCCTGCACGCTGCGCGAGACGATCAGCATCAGCGGGCTCACCGCGAGCCCGCAGAGCAGGGAGCCGCCGGTGAACACCACCAGCCCGATCGTGAACAGCAGCTTCCTGCCGTACCGGTCGGCCAGCACCCCCGAGGTGAGCAGCAGCGAGGCGAGCGTGAGCGCGTAGGCGTCCAGGATCCACTGCACGTCGCTGAAACTCGCGTGCAGCCCGGCCTGGATCGCGGGCTGAGCCACCACGACGATCGTGACGTCGAGCAGCAGCATGAATATCCCCGTGCTGACCCCGATCAGGGTCCACCACTTCCTGTCCATGGTTCCTACGCTCCTCCGTCTATCGGCCGTGCCGCCATCCTGCTCCCAGCCGGCCTGGCGGCCCAACTCTGCCCGCTCTTATGCCGGATCTCGACACCTGGAGGCTGGCATCCGTGGAAAGCCACAGCTGGGACGAGGTAGACCGGCAGCTCGGTCCACGCCCTCGTCATCGCGCCCCCGCGCGTGGTTCCGGGTGCTCGGCGGCGTGATCGGGGTCTTGGCCGGACCGGGTTACCGGGTCAGCGCGGTGGCGCCCCGCTTGAGCTTGGCCCCGCCGATATCGGCCTTCTGGCCCTCCCGGTAGCCAGAGGCGTAGCCGTTGCCGGTGTAGGTGACCCGGGTCTGCCGGGTGCGGGGATAGGCCTGCTGCGCCTGCCGCCGGATGGTCATCGCCCGGTCGGCCAGCACCAGCGCCGTGGACGGCCCGCCGTCCCCGGACGCGGTCCGGTCGGCATCCGATGCCCGCGCCGCTCGCTCCTCGGCATCCCGGACCCGGGCCACGACTGCGGAGGCGTAGCCGAGCATCCACGAGCGCCGCCACGCCTTGGCGCTGGACGCGCCGGCCGGGATGTCCGCGGCGGCCAGCGCGCGGGCCATCTGGACCAGCAGCGAGGTGAACAAGATGTCGGCCCGCTCGATGTCGGAGGCATAGCCGAACACGTGCAGCCGGCTACCGGGGGCGCGCCGGTTCAGCAGCACGCACTGGCAGCGCAGGGCGGCGGCCAGCCCCGACAACAGGTGCGCCTTGACCGCGGCCCACGGGTTGTCGAGGTCGAAGACGCGGTCGGCGGGGGAGTCGCTGCCCGGGTGGAGCGCGCCGAGCAGGGCGCGGTCGATGCCATAGCGCGCCATGAGCTCGGCGGCCTTGGCGGTCAGCGCCTCGGCCTCGGCCGGGGTGACCCCGTCATCCTCGGCCTTGGCGAGCAGCTTGCGGACCCGATCCAGCAGCTCAGCGGGGGGATCAGCGTGCACCGGCTACCTCCGTGGGGTTGGATTCGAACTCAGCGCCTAAGACTAGCGACGGGGGCCGACATTCCAGCCATTCCCTGGACGGGCACGGGCGGCGCGCCCGCGCACTCTACACTCGCAGGTGTCATGAGCGTTCAGATCTCGCCCAGCATCTTGTCCGCCGACTTCGCCCGGCTCGCCGACGAGGCCGCCGCGGTGGCGCCCGCCGCCGACTGGCTGCACGTCGACGTGATGGACAACCACTTCGTCCCGAACCTCACGCTCGGCCTGCCGGTCGTGGAGTCGCTGCTCAAGCACGTCGCCATCCCGGTCGACTGCCACCTCATGATCACCGACCCCGACCGATGGGCTCCCGGCTACGCCGAGGCGGGCGCGGGCAACGTGACCATCCACGCCGAGGCGGCGAAGGCCCCGGTCCGCACGCTGCGCGCGATCCGCGCGGCGGGCGCGCGCGCCGGGCTGGCGGTCAACCCAGGCACGCCCGTCGAGCCCTATGCGGACCTGCTGCCCGAGGTGGACATGCTGCTCCTGATGACGGTGGAGCCAGGCTTCGGCGGGCAGGGGTTCCTTGACCTCGTCCTGGAGAAGCTCCGTCGCGCCCGCGCGATGATCGCCGCCCGCGGCGGGCAGATATGGCTGCAGGTCGACGGCGGGGTGGGCGCCGACACGATCGAGCGCTGCGCCGAGGCGGGGGCGGACGTGTTCGTGGCCGGGTCAGCCGTCTACGGCGCGAGCGACCCGGCTGAGGCGGTCCGTGCGCTACGCGCGCAGGCGGAGCGGGCCACCGGGAGCGCGTCCTGGCCCACGGCCTTACTGGGCTCAGCGCCCGGGGATGGTGACGCGCACCTGCGCGTTGCCCGGGTGGACGGTGACCGTCTCGGCGCGGCTGGCCTTGTTGCCTGGCCGGCTGCGCTCGGCGTAGATGATGACCATTGCCTTCTGGCCCGCGCTGAGTGACCCGGAGGACTGCGCGTGGAAGCCGCCGATGTGCAGGTCCGGCGGCAAGCTGATCGACCAGCTGACGGTGCCGCTGGTGGTGTTGGTCAGGGTGATCTCGCCGCCGTAGACGCCGTATTGCGGGTACCAGGTCAGCGTGAGGCTCGCCGGCGACACGCTGATCGCCGCCCCGGCCGCGGTCGGTGACTTGGCGGGGGCGCTGGCGGACGGCTTTGCCGTGGTCGAGGAGGTAGCGGACGGCGAGGCGCTGACGGAGGCCTTCGGGGTCTCGCTGGCCCGCGGGGTCGCGTGCCCGTTGCCGCCGTCGGCTGACGGCGCGGTTCCCGGTGAGGGCGCGGCAGCCTGAGAAAGGCTCATCTTCGTCGGGAGGGCACCCGATCCGGTCGAGTGCTGCCCGCTCAGCGCCAAGGCCACCACCACCAGCACCACGACCAGCCCGGTGCCGGCCATCCCGGCGACCGCGAGGGGCATCCGCGAGCGGCGCCTGCCCCGCGACGCCGCGCCGGGCGGGTCAAGCGGCACCGGGAAGCCGTCGTCGCGGAAGGGGGCCGCGCGCCGCACGACCATTGCCCGGTGCTCGAACGAGGCTAGTTCCTGGACAAAGGCGGCCGCGAGCACCCTGTCCTTAAGCCGCGAGGTCACCCAGGCTGCCCGCCGCAAGGTGTCAGGCGTCGTCGCCAGGCCCCGCATGGCATCCGGTGACATGGAGAGCAGCACTGACGGGCGCAGGCCCTGCCTCCGCTGATCGGCGCAGATGTCACAGCGGTCAATGTGCTGGCGTAGCTCCTGGCGCAGCGCGGGGGTGATCCGCCCGTCCCAGCCGGCGATGACCGTGTTCAGCGCCGCGCATTCCCGCCAGTCCGAGCCAGCCACCACGAGCACCCCGGCGGATGCCTCCAGCTGGTCCCGGGCGCGGGAGAAGAGCTTGAACGCCTCGTCGCGGGATATGTCAAGGACATCGGCGCACTCCGCGATGTCCAGCCCGTGCCAGGCCATGAGGATGAAGTCGCGCTCCACGGCGCCCAGACCGCCGAGCGCGGCGCGCGGCAGCGCGCTGGCCCGCGCGTCGTCGGGATCACCGTCAGCCCACGTCCTGCCCGGGCCGTCGGGGGCACCAGCGGGGTCGCCGGCGGCGGGGGAGTCGGCGGGGGCCGTCTCATCGCCATCGGGGAAGATGCCGCGCGCCCCGGTCGCTGTCCCGCCGCTGATCGCGCGCAGGCACTCGTTGCGGGCGACGGCGAACAGCCATGGCCGCAGCAGGCTCTCGTCGGGCACGTCGGCGAGCCGGAACGCGGCGACGACGAACGCGTCGCGCACCGCGTCCGCCGCGGCGGCCGGCTCCTGCACAAGAGACCGGCAGTAAGCGTAAAGAGCGTCCGCGTAGCTGTCGTAGGCCTCATCGAGGATTGCCGCGTCATCGGCGACGCCCGGAATCGAGGTCCCTGGGACAGCTGGGACAGAGACATCGCTGTCGTGCACCTGGATAAATTAGCGCTTAACGCGACTAAGCGCAGGTATCTGCGCCGACATGTTGCCTGATAGTGGCTAACCGTGATCCGCCGGCGTCACAGCAGGCCAACCACGACCGCGACCTGCAGGCCGCCCGGGCTCACCGTGATGCGCGAGTCCAGGCTCGCGAGGCTGGTCGTGATCGTCACCGTGGCGCTCTGGCCCGCCTGGAGCGTCCCCGCTGACTGTGACACCGACACCTTCCCGATCAGGCTGGCCGGCTCGGCGATGGACCACGAGACCGGGCCGCCATGCGCGGTGATCGTGAACGAGCGGCCCAGCAGCGGCGTGAGCACGACCGTGGCCGGAGACACGCTGATCGTCCCCGGCGCTGGCGGCGGCTGGGTGGCCGGCGGCCTTGACGGTGGCGGTGATGTCGACGGGCCGGGGGCCGGGGGCCTTGTGGTGGGAGGCACCGTGGCCGGGGGCGGTGTGGTGGCGGGCACTGTGGTGGCGGGCACGGAAGGCGGCGTCGTCGCTGACGGTGCCGTGGCAGGCGATGAAGCCGGCTGCCCCGGCGGCGCGGGCGCGCCCGGGGAGGTCCCGGCCGTGGGAAAGCCGCCGCCGCCTTGCCCAGGGGCACTGCCAGGGGCACTGCTGGGGGCGCGGCCAGGAGCAGGGCGGGCACCGGGGCTGGCCGGGCCGGGGGCGCTCCCGCCCGCCGCCGGCGTGACCGCTGGCGAGCTGGCCACCGGCCCGCCGCCCGCCCGGTCCGCGAGTCCCCCGGGGGCCGGGCCGCCGGCCACCGCGGCGAACACGGCCACCGCGGCCGCCACTGCGGTCGGGCCGGCCACCGCGGCCACCAGGTGCCCGCGCGAGGTACCCCAGGGGCCGTAGCCGGGCCGATGTTGCGGCCGGGGGAACCCGTGCCGGCCGGATCCCGCCGCCCGGCCGGTGACGGCGGCCTGCTTGGCCGCCGCCGTGGGCGTCTTGCCGGTCGCCGCGCGCAGCACCTTGCGCCGGGCCGCGGCGGTCAGCGTGGCCGCCTGCCGGGCGTGCCGCACCCCGGCGGCCGCGCCGAGCAGGGCGGGCCCTCCCGCCAGTCCGAGCAGCAGCGCGGGGCGCAGCTCAGCGCGCTGCCGGGCCGAGCAGGTGTCGCACTGCCCGATGTGCCGGCTGACCCGCTTGCGCACCAGCACGGTCAGGTGGCCGTCCCAGCTGGCGAGCAGCTCATTGAGCTGTGCGCAGTCCGGCCGGCCGGCCCTGCCCACCAGCAGCGCCCCGATGCAGGCCTGCAGGTGCTCGCGGGCCCGGGACAACAGGGCATGGGCGTGGTTGCGCGACACGCCCAGGACCCCGGCGATCTCGGCGGCGTCCAGCCCGTGCGAGAGCTGCAGCACGATGACGTCCCGGTCGGCCTCGCCCAGGCCCTGGATGGCGGCCCGCAGCAGCGCCCGCAGTTCGGCGCGCTCGGCGTCCCCGCCGACGTCGACGGTCTCGTCGGTGACGTCGGCGCCCTCATCGAAGGCGGACGTCGACTGCCTGTCCCGCAGCCGCCGCAGGCACTCGTTCCTGGCCACCGCGAACAGCCACGCGCGCAGCCGCTCGGGGTCACGCAGCCCGGCCAGGCGCGAGGACGCGATGACGAAGGTGTCTTGCACCGCGTCGGCGGCGTCGGCCGGCTCGTGGAGCAGCGTGCAGCAGTAGGTGTACAAGATCGCGGCATACCGGTCGTAAGCCTCGGCGAGCCCGGACGGCTGACCCGCCACGATGGACGCGACAACTTCGCTGTCACGCAAGTCGGACATGCCCGTAGCCATATCACCGCTATTTGCGACTTGTCCCCTGCGCGGCCGGGAAATATGTAGGTATACGCACCTGTGGGCCGCGGCGCCGGCGCCCTGGCGCGGGCGATTCCCGCTTGCGCGGCAGCACCGTGAGGTGGCCCATGCAGCCCGCGAGCTGGCCCCGGGCGCGGGACAACAGTGCCGGTGCCTCATCCATGTGCGCGTTACCAGGACTCGACGTGCGGCAGCAGGTCCGCCAGGCGGCTGATCACCGCGTCCGGGACGACGCCGTCGTGCGGGGGCACGTCGCTGTTGGGCAGCAGCACGGCGCGCATGCCGAGCCGCTGGGCGCCGTAGATGTCATCGAAGGGCCTGTCCCCAACGAACACGCACGCCTGCGGGTTGTCCTCGCCGACTGCGGCCATCGCCGCCCGGAACGCCTCCGGGTGCGGCTTCGTCCACGGGATCTCGCTGGTGTACACGGCGCCGTCGATGAGGCCGAGCAGCGAGTCACGGGCGAACACGTCCTCGTGCGCGCTGCGCGGCCACATCGTGTTGGACAGCACCCCGACCTTGATGCCGCGCTCGCGCAGCGCGCGCAGCAGCGACTCCGCGTCCGGGTCGGCGTAAGTGTGCGGTGCCCACACGTCCAGGAAGCCCGGCATGAAACCGGCGGGCATGCCGACCCCGGCGCGGGCGAAGACGTGCTCGATGGTCGCGCTCTGGTGCCCGGCCGTGGCCTGCCGCCACAGAGCCGACTCCGCCTGGTGCAGCGCGTCGGCCACCGCGTCGACCTGCCCGACCGGAAAGTGCGGGGTGCAGGCGGCCGCCCACAGCGCGCGCAGGTCGACGGAGTGCCACGGGGTCAGCGTGCCGCCCCAGTCGAAGATGACCGCCCGAACCGCCATGGACCGCATGCTACGGGCCCGCGCCCGGCCGGCCAACCGGATATCGCCGGGCGCTAGCGGGCGGGCCCGCCCGGTCCCTGGTGGTTCACGCCCGACTTGACCGGGCCGGGGAGCAGGTCAGAGGCCTGGGGGTCGCTCGTCGCCCCGGCGCTCGGCGGGGCGCTCCCGCCCGACGCCTGCGAGTAGACGCGGACCGACACGGCGTGCCAGGACAGCATGTTAAGCGCGCGCTGCACCTGGATCGCGATCGTGTCGCAGGCCCCCACCGGGAACTTCGGCCTGATCATCGTGCCGTCCTTGGCGATGAGCACCACCTGCGGGGGCACTATGGCGATCATCGGGCACATCGTGCGCTGCGCCACGTGCCCGGGCCGCTGCCGCAAGACCATGGTCAGCGCCCGCAGGTCCCCGTCGGAGCGCTCCAGCGTCGCCGCGAAGTACAGCCCCTTGCCGGGGACCTGCTTGTCGCCGGTGACGCAGCGCAGGGCCGTCACCGGGGTGAACGTGAGGGGCACGGAGCCGTACGGCGCGCTCGCGGGCCAGCCGGCGCAGGCCGCCGAGCCGGGCGCGGGACTTCCCGTCGCTGTGGTCGTCGGGACCGGCGTCGCGCTCCCGGATGAGGCGGGCCCGGCCGACCCTGTCGCGGCCGAACCTGTCCCGGCCGCGCTGCCCGTCGCCCCGGCCCCGGCGGCAGGGGCGGAGCTGCTCGCCGCGCCGCACCCGGCGGCCAGCGCGGCGATCAACATCGCGGCAGCGGAGAGCGTTACTCGTGCTCTTGCGTGCGTCATGGTGATTGCCTCGTTTCTGCGAAACACCTTATAAACGATGCGGGCCCTCCGTGTCGTTGCGGCGAAGACCGGCCCGTTTGCCGTGGTTCGGGGTGAGGACCGTCATGAACTGTGCGTTACGGACCTTCTGCTCACCCTGGCCGGCCATGCACACTAGGAGAGTGCATGACTTTGACCTGCTAGTGATCGGCTCCGGGCCGGGCGGGCAGAAGGCGGCCATCGCGGCCGCGAAGCTGGACCGGCGAGTCGCGCTGGTGGAACGCCCGGACATGCTGGGCGGCGTCTGCCTCAACACCGGGACGATCCCGTCCAAGACGCTGCGCGAGGCGATCTTGTACCTGACCGGAGTGGACCAGCGGGAGATCTACGGCCAGTCCTACCGGGTCAAGGACGAGATCACCATCGCGGACCTGACCGCACGCACCAGCCACGTCGTCAGCAGGGAAAACGATGTCGTCCGCAGCCAGCTGACCCGCAACCGGGTCACGATCATCCCCGGCACTGCCCGGTTCATCGGCCCGCACGAGGTGGAAGTCGATGACGGCCGGCGGCTGCGGAAGGCCTCCGCCGACAACGTCGTCGTCGCGACCGGCACGATCCCGGCCCGCCCGTCCAGCGTCGCCTTCGACGACAAGACGATCATAGACTCCGACGGGATCATCCACATTGAGCAGGTCCCGCGGTCCATGGTCGTCGTCGGCGCGGGCGTCATCGGGATCGAGTACGCCTCCATGTTCGCCGCGCTCGGCACCAAGGTCACCGTGGTCGAGCGACGCGAACGGATGCTGGAGTTCTGCGACCTGGAGGTCGTCGAGGCGCTGAAGTACCACCTGCGTGACCTGGCCGTGACATTCCGCTTCGGTGAGACCGTGGCCTCGGTGGAGGCGCACCCGCACGGCGCGATCACCGTGCTGCGCAGCGGCAAGAAGATCCCGGCCGACACCGTGCTGTACTCGGCCGGCCGTCAGGGCATGACCGCCGGCCTGGGCCTGGAGGCCGCCGGGCTGGCCGCCGACGACCGGGGCCGGATCAAGGTCGATGAGTTCTACCGCACCGAGGTGCCGCACATCTACGCGGTCGGCGACGTCATCGGCTTCCCCGCGCTCGCCGCTACGTCGATGGAACAAGGCCGGATGGCCGTGCACCACGCGCTCGGCGAACCGATCACCGATAGCCACACGCCGCAGCCGATTGGCATCTACAGCATCCCGGAGATCAGCTTCGTGGGCCGCACCGAGGACGAGCTCACCGAAGACTGCGTGCCGTTCGAGGTCGGCGTCTCCCGCTACCGCGAGCTCGCCCGCGGCCAGATCGTCGGCGACTCCTACGGCGTCTTGAAGCTGCTGGTCTCCCCGGAAGACCGCAAGCTCCTCGGCGTGCACGTCTTCGGCACCGGCGCCACCGAGATCATCCACATCGGCCAGGCCGTCATGGGCTGCGGCGGCACCGTGGACTACCTCGTCGACGCCGTCTTCAACTACCCGACCCTCGCCGAGTCCTACAAGGTCGCCGCCCTGGACGCCACCAACAAGATGCGCCAGGTAACCCACCTGTCCGCTGAGTAACCACGCTAACGATCCGTGCCTGGCGCCCCAGGCCCGTCCGTTCCGTCCCAGTCGGCAGCCGATCATGGTCGATCATGATCTTGTGGGCGAATGGTGCGAGCGGCGGCCCGCTTGGGGCGGTGACGAGGGTCACAGCGTGCGGAATATCCGTTGTGGCAGACTGGTTAGCGGAAGCAAGCGTGCTCCGGGGTCGGTGAAACTCCGAGCCGGCGGTTACAGTCCGCGACCCGGCTGGGTGCTGGCAATTAAGTGATGCCAGCCACCACAGCCGGTTGAGCCGGTGGAATTCCGGTACCGACGGTTAAAGTCCGGATGGGAGGCAGCACGCGCGCGGTCAGCCCGCCTGGCCGTGGCCGACAGCGGCGGCACCGCCAAGCGCGGAGCCGTACCGCTCAGGACACGGACAAAACGGCCTAAGTCGCGTTCCCCGGAGCCAGACCGGAGGAGGCGCGGATGTTCACCGGCATCGTGGAAGATCTCGGTGAGGTAGCGGCCGTCGAGCACCTGGGCGATTTCGCTCGCATTCATGTCCGCAGTGACACGGTCACCGAAGGCGCCAGGCCTGGTGATTCCATCGCCGTCAACGGCGTGTGCCTGACCGTCACGACCCTGTTCGCCCAGGGCTTCACGGCCGACGTGATGGGGGAGACCCTCGCCCGCTCCAGCCTCGCTGGCATCGCCCCCGGTACCCGGGTCAACCTGGAGCGCTCGGTTCGCATGGCTGACCGGCTCGGCGGCCACCTCGTCCAGGGCCACGTCGATGGCACGGGCGCGGTCATCAGCCGCGACCCGCAAGAGCGCTGGGAAGTCGTGCGCGTCAGCCTCCCGGACAGCCTCGCCCGGTACGTCGTTCACAAGGGCTCGATTGCCATCGACGGCGTCAGCCTCACCGTCTCCGCGCTGGACGCCACGTGGTTCGAGGTCAGCCTCATCCCCGAGACGCTCAAGCGCACGACGCTCGGCTTCCGTCAGCCGGGCGAGCTGGTCAACCTGGAGGTAGACGTCATGGCCAAGTACGTGGAAAAGCTGCTCGGGGGTGCCCGGTGACCGCCTGCGAGGAGCTGGACACCAGTGCGGGCTCGCGTCCTGCCGCCGGCGCCGCGATCGCCGGGGACCCCGCCCGGGTTCCGCTGGATCACGTCGAGCGGGCCATCGCCGACATCGCGGCCGGCCGCCCCGTGATCGTGGTGGACGACGAGGACCGGGAGAACGAGGGCGACATCATCTTCGCGGCCGAGGCGGCCACGCCGGAGTTGCTGGCCTTCATGGTCCGCTACACCAGCGGCGTGATCTGCGCGCCGTTGCCCGGCCCGGACCTGGACCGGCTGAGCCTGCCGCTGATGACCGCGCAAAACGGCGAGCGCATGCGCACCGCCTTCACCGTCACCGTGGACGCCCGTGACGGCGTGACCACCGGCATCTCGGCCGCCGACCGGACAACGACGATCCGGCTGCTGGCCAATCCCACGGCCGGCCCGCAGGACTTCGTCCGGCCCGGTCACATCTTCCCGCTCCGCTACGCCGAAGGCGGCGTCCTGGCCCGCCCGGGGCACACCGAGGCAGCCGTGGACCTGACCCGGCTGGCCGGCCTGCGCCCGGCTGGCGTGCTCGCCGAGGTCGTCAACGACGACGGCACGATGATGCGGCTGCCGGCGCTGCGCGAGTTCGCCGACGCCCACGGGCTCGCCCTGATCTCGATCGAGCAGCTCATCGAGCATCGCCGCCGCACCGAGACGCTGGTCAGCCGGGTCGCGGAGACCAAGATCCCCAACGCCTACGGCCAGTGGCGGGCCTACGGGTACCGCGGCGACATCGACGGCTCCGAGCACGTGGCGATGGCGCTCGGCGACATCGGGGACGGCATGGACGTGATGGTCAGGGTGCACTCTGAATGCCTGACCGGCGACGTCTTCGGCTCCCGGCGCTGCGACTGCGGCACCCAGCTCGACGCGGCGATGGCGGCGATCGCCGAGCAGGGCAGGGGAGTGGTCTTGTACCTGCGCGGCCACGAGGGCCGCGGGATCGGGCTGCTCAGCAAGCTGCAGGCCTACGAGTTGCAGGACGCGGGGGCGGACACGGTGGACGCCAACCTCGAGCTCGGCCTGCCGGTGGACGCCCGCGAGTACTCAGTCGCCACCCAGGTCCTGCGCGACCTCGGCGT
This sequence comes from Streptosporangiaceae bacterium, assembly GCA_025935815.1. Taxonomy (GTDB): domain Bacteria; phylum Actinomycetota; class Actinomycetes; order Streptosporangiales; family Streptosporangiaceae; genus Trebonia. Next base: position 3,629 of record JAICUO010000023.1, on the reverse strand, counting down.
CGCGACCGTGCGGCTGCTCACCAACAATCCGGCCAAGATGGAGGCACTGTCCCGGCATGGCCTTGGCGTCACCCGGGTGCCGCTGCCGGCCCAGCCCACCCCCGACAACCTGCGCTACCTGACCGCCAAGCGGGACCGGATGGGGCACAAGCTCGGCAACATCCGGCCTAACGTAACCGTGGCGCCGGTGTCCGGGGAACTGTTCTGATGAGGGTCGGCGACCGTGGAGCCTGGCGATGAGCGGCGAAGGGCGGCCGGACGCCGCGACCGTCGACGCGGACGGGCTGACGCTGGCGATCGCGGCCACCCGCTGGCACGCGCAGGTGACGGACTCCCTCGTGGAGCGGGCCGTCGCGGCCGCGAAGGCCTGCGGCATCGACAACCCCGTCGTTGTCCGGGTGGCCGGCGCCGTCGAGCTGCCCGTCGTCGCCGGCGCGCTCCTCAAGCGGGGCTTCGACGCGGTCACCTGCCTCGGCGCGGTGATCCGGGGCGGCACGCCGCACTTCGAGTACGTCTGCGACGCGGTGACCACGGGGCTGACCCGGGTGGCGCTCGACTCCGGGAAGCCGGTCGGCAATGGCGTGCTAACGTGTAACACGATCGAGGAGGCGCGTGACCGTTCCGGGCTTCCCGATAGCACCGAGGACAAGGGATGGGAGGCAGTCGTGGCAGCGCTCGACACCGCGCTCCTGCTGCGCGCCATCCGGTCCGGTAACTTCTCTGAAGACGCCTCGCGACATTAAAAGCGCCGCGTAACCGCGAGTTCCAGCCCTGTTCACGGTGAGGTGCGCCTTAATGCGCCACGCTGTCGGCTGGCCAGGTTGCGCGGCGCTTTGCCGTGCGCGCTTATCCTGGCTTACCGCGCGAGCCATCGCAGTCATCTCCCGGGGGGCGCCCCCCGCACCCCCGGGGACCGAACTCCCGATGAAGGGACCGCAGTCACATGCTCTCGCTCGTACTCCCCAAGGGATCGCTGGAACGGGCCACCCTCGACTTGTTCGACGCCGCCGACCTGACGGTCCGCCGTTCGTCGGACCGCGACTACCACGCCTCGATCGACGACCCGCGCATCGACCGGGTGCGCTTTCTGCGACCGCAGGAGATTCCCTCCTACCTGGAGCGCGGGCTGTTCGACATCGGGATCACCGGCCGTGACTGGATCACCGAGACCGAGGCCGACGTCGTCTCGCTGGGTGAGCTCAAGTACTCCAAGGCCACGTCCAACCCGGTGCGCGTCGTGCTCGCCGTCCCCGACGCAGCCCCCTGGCAGTCACCGGCCGACCTGCCCGAGGGCATCCGCATCTCGACCGAGTTCCCCTCGCTGACCGCCCGGTTCCTGGCCCAGCACGGAGTCAAGGCGGTAGTCGTCCCGTCTTACGGCGCCACCGAGGCCAAGGTTCCCGACATCGTGGACGCGATCGTCGACTTGACCGAGACCGGGTCGTCGCTGCGCAAGAACGGGCTGCGCATCCTGGACACGCTGCTGTCCAGCTACACCGAGTTCGTCGCCTGCCGGGCCTCCTACGAGGACCCGGACAAGATGGCCGCCATGGAAGACATCATGCTGCTGCTGCGCGGCGCCATCGCGGCCCGCGGCCAGGTGCTGCTCAAGCTCAACGTGCCCGCCGGCAAGCTGGCCGAGGTGGCCGGGATGCTGCCCGCGATGTCTTCGCCAACGATCACCGCGCTGGCTAGCGGGCAGATGAACGCGGTCGAGACCGTCGTGCCCAAACGCGGCGTCAACACCCTCATCCCGGCCCTCAAGGCGGCCGGCGCGCAGGACATCCTGGAGATCCCGATCAGCAAGATCGTCGAGTAGGTGGCCTGGCGGCGTAATACGGCGCGCGTCCTTCCGGTCGACCCGGAGGGGCGCGTGCTGCTGCTGCACGGCTGGGACCCGCGGCGTCCGCAGGACCCGTTCTGGTTCACGATCGGCGGCGCTGCCGAGGGCGGCGAGACGCTGCCGGAGGCGGCCGCCCGCGAGCTTCGCGAGGAAGTCGGGATCACCGTCGACGCCACCGGCATCGGCGAGCCGATCGAGGTTTCCGACATCCAGTTCACCTGGGCGGGCATGGACTTCGACCAGGCGCAGACGTTCTACGCGATCGCCGTCCCGGCCGGCGTGGCCGTGAGCTTCGACGGGCAGGAGTGGCTGGAGCGATCGACGACCGACAAGCACGGGTGGCTGCGCCCGCAGGACCTGGAAGGCGGCCCGGAGCGCCCCGCCGACCCAGGGCTTCCCCGGCTGATGCGGCTCGCGATAGCGGCCGTCCTGGGCCGCCGTGAGCTGGCGGATGGCACGGCGTGATCTGGCGGCGTAATACGGCGCGCGTCCTTCCCGTTGACCCCGAGGGGCGCGTGCTGCTGCTGCACGGACGGGACCTGCTGCGGCCCCGCGGCAGGTTCTGGTTCACGATCGGCGGCGCGGCGCACGATGGTGAGACGCTGCGCGCGGCCGCCGTCCGCGAGATGCACGAAGAGGTCGGGATCGCGATCGACGAGGCGCTGCTCAGCCCGCCCGTCCACGAGATGTTCATCGTGAACGCGGTGCCGGGCCTGCGCATCGTGCAAGACCAGACCTTCTACGCGGTCGCCGTCCCCGCTGGCGTGCGGGTGAGCCTGGACGGCATGGGATGGCTGGAAAGGTCGACCGTGGACAAGTACGCCTGGCTGACCCCGGAGGAGCTGGAGGCGGACGGACTGGTGCGCACTGACCGCCGGCTGCCGGACGTGCTGCGCCGCGCGGTGGCGGCGGTCCGCGCCTAGCCGGGCGGGAAGAACGGCATACCCGTCCGGGTTCAGTTAAGTGATCGCTAAAGCTGTCGTGGCAGGTTACGCGACTGCCCGATAACCTAGTAGTCAATGTGAGACTTCGAGGTGGGACTGTGCGCGACATCCTGAATACGATCACTAAATGGTGGACGGACGGGGAGACGTTCGGCCTGGCGACGGTGGTCAAGACGTTCCGCAGCGCACCCCGGGACCCCGGGGCGGCACTGGCGGTCGCGCCCGGCGGCGAGGTTATCGGCAGCGTCTCCGGCGGCTGCGTCGAGGGCGCCGTCTACGAGCTGGGGACCGAGGTCTCCGCGACCGGGGACCCGGTCCTGCAGACCTACGGCGTCAGCGACGACGACGCGTTCGCCGTCGGCCTGACCTGCGGCGGCATCCTGGACATCTTCGTCGAGCGGGTCAATCGCGACACGTTCCCCGAGCTTGGCGACATCGCCACCGCCGTTGAGCGCGGCGAGCCGGTCGCGGTCGCGACCGTCGTCTCCGGCCCCGGGCAGATCGGCGCGCGCCGGGTGATGTGGGGTGATGGCCGCAGTTCGGGGAGCCTGGGCACCGAGCGCCTGGACGCGGCGGTGGACGACGACGCCCGTGGCCTGCTCGCCCAGGGCGTGACCGGCATCCGCCGCTACGGCGCCGATGGCGAGCGGCTGGGCGGCGAGCTGAGCGTCTTCGTGAACTCGTTCGCGCCGCCGCCCCGGATGTACGTGTTCGGCGCGATCGACTTCGCCGCCTCGGTGGCGCGGGTCGGCAAGTTCCTCGGGTACCACGTGACCGTGTGCGACGCGCGGCCGGTCTTCGCGACCAAGGCCCGGTTCCCCGACGCCGACGAGGTGGTCGTG
>JAICUO010000632.1 GCA_025935815.1 Streptosporangiaceae bacterium | reverse complement strand
TCAAGGTGTTCGGCTGGTACGACAACGAGTGGGGCTACTCGTGCCGGCTCGCCGACCTGGTCACCCTGGACCGTGGTGAGCGAGGCGTCGAACGTGCAGGACACCGGCGTCGTGACGATGTCGCTGGAGACGATCGGGTCCTCGGTGTACTCCAGGATGCCCTTGAGCGTGCCCTCGGCGGCGGCCTTGAACGCGGCGTTGACCTCGTCCTTGGTCACGTCCCGGCCGAGCTCGACGACGAGGTCGGTGATCGACCCGTCGACCACGGGGACGCGCAGCGAGTACCCGTCCAGCTTGCCCTTGAGCTCGGGGATCACCAGCGCGGTCGCCTTCGCCGCCCCGGTCGTGGTCGGCACGATGTTGATAGCGGCGGCGCGGGCGCGGCGCAGGTCCTTGTGCGGGCCGTCCTGGAGGTTCTGGTCCTGGGTGTAGGCGTGCACGGTGGTCATCAGGCCCTTGACGAGCCCGAAGCTGTCGTGCAGCACCTTGGCCATCGGCGCCACGCAGTTGGTCGTGCAGGAGGCGTTGGACAAGATGTGGTGGGAGGCCGGGTCGTACTTGTCGTCGTTGACCCCCATCACGATCGTGATGTCCTCCTCCTTGGCCGGGGCGGAGATGATGACCTTCTTCGCCCCCCCGTCCAGGTGCGCCCTGGCCGTCGGTCCGGTGGTGAACCGCCCGGTCGACTCGATGACGATGTCGACGCCCAGGTCGCCCCACGGCAGCTTGGCCGGCTCGCGCTCGGCGAGGATCTTGATCGACTTGTCGCCGACGTGGATGGTGTCGCCGTCGACCGACACCGGGTGCGGCAGCTTGCCCACCACGCTGTCGTACTGCAGCAAGTGGGCCATGGTGGCGACGTCGCCCAGGTCGTTGGCGGCAACGACCTCAATGCCGCGGTCCGCCGCGGCGCTCCCGGGCGCGTTCACCGCCCGCCAGAAGTTACGCCCGATGCGCCCGAACCCGTTGATACCAACTCGAACTGTCATGACACTAGTCTCCGTTCCCGGTCCCCGCCGTGGCCAGGGTCCTACGTCCGCGTTCATCTTGGAAAGGGGCCAGCTCCCAACGAGATTATCGGATACCGGCTCGCTGGCCCCTGAGCCGGGGTCACCCTTTGCCCGAATGGTCTAGTCCACTCTAAAAGGTCTAGTCCATCCTAACGGCCCCGGCCGCCAGCGCGGGATCGTCGAGGACCGGCTGCCAAGCGATCTCCGCCGCCCCGATCAGGGGCGACTGCTCCAGGGCGGCGGGCACCAGCGGGACGTTCGCGCCTCGCCCCCACGGGCTGCGGTCCGCGAGCGCGGCTCGCAGCCCGACCGGGTCGGCCTCCAGCAGGTCGCGGTGCAGGCCGCCCAGCAGGACCCGGTCGGGGTTGATCACGTTGACCAGGTCAGCGAGCCCGAGCCCGAGGCGCTCGATCAGGGTCGCCGCCGCGGCCCGCACCGCGGCGTCGCCCGGGTAATCGCTGCGCAGCACGGCGATGGCCTGCGACAGCTCCGGGATCCCCGGCTCGGCGACCCGGCCGGCCAGCGTCAGGAACCGCGCCGCGTCGGCCTCGACGCTCAGGCAGCCGCGGCTGCCGCACTGGCAGGGCAGCCCGGCGGTGTCCACGCTGACGTGCCCGGCCTCCATGCCCAGCCCGGTGCTGCCGGCGTACAGCGCGCCGCCGAGGACGAGCGCGCCGCCGACGCCGCCGTGGCCGGTGGCCACCATCAGCAGGTGGGATGAGCCACGGCCGGCGCCGTGCCGGTGCTCGGCCAGCGCGGCCAGGTTGATGTCATTGCCGGCCGAGCAGCGCAGCCCCCGGCCGCCCGGCCCGGTGATCCCGGCCAGCCGCAGCTGCCCGGCGAACAGGTCCCGGACCGGGGTGCCGGTCGGCCACCCGAGCCGGTAGTAGGGGGCCACCATGGTGCCATCCAGGCTGGTGACCGCGGAGGGGACGGCCAGGCCCGCGCCTACGCACGGCCGGCCCGCGGCGGCTATCAGCCGCGCGGCGACCCCGGCGATCTCCGCCATCGCGCTCGCCGGGTCGCCCGCGATGGCCCGCGTGGACGACTGCGCGGCGATGATCCGGGCGCCCAGCCCGATGACCGCCACGTCGAACCCGTCCGGGTGCAACTGCGCGGCCAGCGCCACCGGCCCGGCGGGGTCGACCGACAGCCGGTGCGAGGGGCGGCCCTGCTGCCCGGTACTCAGGTGGGCGGCGTCGTCCACCTGGATCAGGCCCAGTTCCTGCAGTTCGCTGACCGTCGTGCCCGCCGTGGCGCGGGTGACGCCGAGCGCGGTCGTGAGCACGGAGCGGGTGGGCGCCCGCCCCGTGTGGATGAGCATCAGTGCCTGGCCGATCATGTTCTATCCTTATTTTGTGCAGATGCTAAACAAAATAGCGCGCCCCGGCCTCGCTGAGCGACGCCGGCCCTCGCTGCACGCGCTGCGGGTCGCCGTCACGGTCTTCTTCGCGCTCGACGGGTACCTGTTCGCCAGCTGGGCGGTTCGCGTCCCCGCGGTCAAGGCGCAGGTCGGCGCGTCACCCGCGGCCCTCGGCCTGGCGCTGCTGGGCCTGTCGGCGGGCTCGATCGCGACCATGACCGCCTCCGGCGCGCTGTGCCGCCGGTTCGGCAGCCGGGTGGTCACGGTCGCCGCCGCCACGCTGTTGTCGGTGACCCTGGTCCTTCCCGCGCTCGCCCGCTCGGCGGTGGAGCTGGGGCTGGCCCTGGCGGCCTTCGGCATCGCCTACGGCGGGCTGAACGTCGCGATGAACAGCGTCGCCGTGGATCTCGTGGCCGCGCTGCGGCGCCCGGTGATGCCTTCCTTCCACGCGGCGTGGAGCTTCGGCGGGCTGGCCGGCGCCAGCGTCGGCGGCCTGCTCGCCCCGCACCTGTCACCCCGCGCCGACCTGGCCCTCGTCGCCGTCGCGGCCCTGGTGGTAACCGCGGTCGCAGGGCGAGTAGTACTCCGCTTCACCCACGGGCTTGAACCGAGCCCCGTGGGAGTACGCACGGTGGCACGCGAGACGGGTGTGCACCCCCCAGGCAGGAGGAGCGCGTGGCGGATAGTGGTGCTGTTCGGGCTGATCGCGGCCTGCTCGGCCTATGGCGAGGGGGCGATCGCGGACTGGGGCGCCTTGCACCTGCGCGATGACCTCAGCACCGGCGCCGGCCTGGCCGCGGCCGGGTACGCCGCGTTCGCGGTCGCCGAGGCGTGCGGGCGGCTGGCCGGCACGCGGCTGCTGGCCCGCTACGGCGAAAGGCGCGTGCTGGCCGCCGGCGGGCTCACCGCTTGCGCGGGAATGCTGGCCGCGGCGCTGGCGCCCGGCCATCCGGTGGCCGTCGGCCTGCCCCTGGCCCTGACCGGCTTCGCCGCCACCGGCCTCGGGGTGGCCAACATGTTCCCGGCCGCCATGACCAGGGCCGGGCTGGCCGCCGGCCCGCGCGGGGTGGCCGCCGCGTCCACCCTCGGCTACGCCGGCTTCCTGCTCGGCCCGCCGACGATCGGGCTGCTGGCCAGCGGTATCGGCCTGCCTGCGGGGCTGACCACCGTCTCCGCGCTGGGGCTGATCGCCGCCATGCTGGCCGGCCTCGCCCACCGCTTCGCCGGGCAAGCCGCCGGGGAAGCCGCGCAAGCCGGGGACAAGGCACCGTAACCCGCGGCCGGGCAGCCGCAGGTGCTCACGATTGGCGCACAAAGCGACTACAGAGTGACCAGCAGGCCATGTTCGCCCGGCCCGGCGTGGTAGTTTGTGCCACTGCCAGCCCCGCCAGCGGCGCTGGCCAAACAGCGCAGCAAGACTCGCCTACTTGCAGCCGGAGTGCCCTTCCATGCCACGCAAGCCGTCCCGATGACCGGGGTCGCCCAGAGACTAGCCGCCAGCGACAACGGCGCCCGCGACCGCCGCGGCCGTGTCCTGGCGTACTGGCTGTCCCCGGCCGGGCTGGTCATCGGGGGCGCGACGGTCCTCGCGCTGCTGCTGCGGGGCTTCCTGCTGAGCCGGTCGCACTTCCCGACCTCGGGCGGGGTCGAATACGACGATGGCGTGTACCTGGGCGAGGCGATCCGGCTGCTGCACGGCGACCTGCCTTACCGGGACTACGCGCTGATCCAGCCGCCCGGCATCGCGGTCTTGATGCTGCCGGCGGCGATCGTCGCCCGGCTCGCCAGCACGACTGACGGCCTGGTCCTGGCCCGCGTGGCGTCGGTTGCCGCCAGCTGCGCCGGCGTCGCGCTCGCGGGGAACCTGGTCAGGCACCGCGGCACCCGGGTGACGCTGGTGACCTGCGGGCTGCTGGCCAGCTACCCAGCCGACATCATGGCCGCGCGCACCCTGCTGCTCGAGCCGTGGATGAACTTGTGCGCACTGCTGGCCGCCACCGCGGCGTTCCGCGACGGGCGGCTGGCCAGCCCCCGGCGGCTGGCGGTGGCCGGGCTGATCCTCGGCTTCGCCGCGACGATCAAGTTCTGGGCCGGGGTCCCGGCCGCGAT
>JAICUO010000786.1 GCA_025935815.1 Streptosporangiaceae bacterium | reverse complement strand
GACGCATCTGCCGGTGGCCGGGTCGATGACCTTGACCTCGATGTGCGGGCCGGCCCTGCCCACGGTCGCTACGCGCCGCTCGACGGAGTCATCGGCGCGGGTCTGCGTGGACACCGGCGAGGTCTCGGTCATGCCGTAGCAGATCGAGACCTCGGACATGCCCATGCGGTCGATGACCTGCTTCATCACCTCGACCGGGCACGGGGACCCGGCCATGATGCCGGTGCGCAGGCTGGACAGGTCGAAGCTGGCGAACTCGGGGACGGCCAGCTCGGCGATGAACATCGTCGGGACGCCGTACAGGGAGGTGCAGCCCTCGGCCTCGACGGCCTTGAGGGTGGCGACCGGGTCGAAGACCGGGGCGGGGATGACCATCGCGGCGCCGTGACTGGTGGCCGCCAGGTTCCCCATCACCATGCCGAAGCAGTGGTAGAACGGCACCGGGATGCAGATCTTGTCATCAGCCGCGTAGTTGCACAGCGCGCCGACGAAGTAGCCGTTGTTCAAGATGTTGTGGTGCGACAAGGTCGCGCCCTTGGGGAAGCCGGTCGTCCCCGACGTGTACTGGATGTTGATCGGGTCGTCGGCGGACAGCTCGAACGCCGCCAGCACCTTCGGGTCGGCCAGGCGGCCGAGTTCCAGCAGCGCGTCCCAGTCCAGGCTGTCCAGCAGGATGACCTTCTCCAGGGTGGCCACGTGCGGGGCGACCTCGGCGATCATCGCCGCGTAGTCGGAGGTCTTCAGCTGCCGGGCGGCGATCAGCATCCGCGCGCCGGACTGGTTCAGCACGAACTCAAGCTCGCTGGTCCGGTAGGCGGGGTTGATGTTGACGAGGATCGCGCCGATCTTCGCCGTGGCGTACTGGACGAGCGTCCACTCGGCCCGGTTCGGCGACCAGATCCCGACGCGGTCGCCCTTGACGATGCCCTCGGCCAGCAGGCCCAGCGCGAGCGCGTCCACGTCTCGCTTCAGCTCAGCGTAGGTCCAGCGCTTCCCGGCGGGGATGTCGATGAGCGCGTCCCGGTCAGCGTGGCGGGCGGCGGTCGCGTCGAAGTTCTCCCCGATCGTGTCGCCGATCAGCGGCGTGCCGTAGACCTCCGACGTGTAGCTCTTGGCCACCATGACCCGGCTCCCCTCGTCGCTGAGTTTTCGCGCTGCCAGTTTGCTACTCCACGGTAGGCACTGTCTACTGACGCACTGCCCTCCCCCGGATGGGGCCGGGCGGGAGGCGCGACAATGAGGGCATGGAATTCGGTGTAGCAATCTTCCCGACGCACGACGCGATCAGGCCCGCTGACGTCGCGGTGCTGGCCGAGCAGCGCGGCCATGAGTCCCTGTTCTTTCCCGAGCACACGCACATGCCGGCCGAGCACACGCCGCACTACCGGATGAAGGACCTGCCGCGCCGCTACTCGCACACGTTCGACCTGTTCGTCGCGGTGACGGCGGCGGTGACGGTGACGACCCGGCTGCGCGTCGGGTCCGGCGTGTGCCTGCTCATCCAGCGCGACCCGATCACCACCGCCAAGGAGGTGGCGAGTGTCGATTACCTGTCCGGCGGGCGGTTCGAGTTCGGCGTCGGCGCGGGGTGGAACCGGGTGGAGATGGCCAACCACGGCACCGACCCCCGGCGCCGGATGGCGCTGCTGCGCGAGCGAGTCGAGGCGATGAAGGCGATCTGGACCCGCGAGGAGGCCTCGTACGCGGGCGAGTTCGTGAACTTCGACCGGATCTGGTCCTGGCCCAAGCCCGCGCAGCGCCCGCACCCGCCGGTCCTGGTCGGCGGGGACGGGCCGACGGTCTTCGACCGGGTGCTGGCATTCGGCGACGCGTGGCTGCCCAACTATGCCCCGTCCGGGATCCTGGACCGGGCCGCACAGCTGCGCGCCCAGGCTGACCGGCCGATATCCCTGCAGGTGATGGGCATCCCGGCCGACGCCAAGGAGATCGAGGCGTACGCAAACGCCGGCTTTGACCGCGCGGTGCACTGGCTGCCGTCGGCGGCCCGGGGCCCGGTCGAGCGGGAGCTGGACGCCTTTGAGTCCGCGATCGCGGAGTTCACCGGCGAATGAGTCCCGGCCTGGCCGGGGAGGCGGCGGCCCAGTCACTGCTCGGTGGCGGCGAGGACCGCCGCCAGCTGGACCCGTGCGAGATCCGCGTAACGCTCGGGGTACAGGTGCGCCATGCACAGCAGCCAGACGGCGGCCTCCAGGTCGCGGGCTCGGCGGAACGGGGCCAGGGCGGCCAGCTCCGGGATGGGCGCCGCGGCGGCCCGCGCGGCGGCGGCCAGCCCCGACGCTGCCGCCAGCTCCGACGCGTACGCGCGCAGCGCGGCCCGCCCGCCGGCCTCGTCGTAGCGGGCGGTCAGCGTGGCCAGGTCCCAGCCCGCGGGGCCGCGCGAGGTCTCCTCCAGGTCCACCCAGGCCCATCCCCGGCGTCCGCCGCCCTGTCCGGCCCGCAGCAGGTTCCCGGGGTGGGCATCGCCGTGCAGCACGATCGGCTCCGCCTCGCCGGCCGCACGGCCGACGTCATCGAGGGCACGGGCGTGCGCGGCGCGCAGCCGGGCGATCGTCGCGGCGCCGGCCAGCCGCTCGCGCTCGATCACCGCCAGCGCGTCGCTTACCTGCTCAGTGGCGGGTGACAGGTAGCCCAGCTCCGCCGGGCAGTCCCGGGCGATGGCGTGGAAGCGAGCGAGCAGCGCGCCGCACTCCTGCGGGCCCGGCGGCCCGGAAACGGCGGCCGGGGCCACGTGCTCCCACAGGCTGATCGCGAAGCCGTCCTGCCAGTGCGGACCCGGGTCGACGCCATGCGCGGGCGGCACCACCGGGCCGCCGCGCCCGGCCACGTAGCGGGCGACCGCGACCTCCCGCGCCAGCCACTGGAACGGCTCGCGCCGCGTCCACGCCGTGAGCGTCGCCACCCGCGCGACCAGCGCCGCCGCCGGGAAGTGAACGAGCAGGTTGCCCCGGTTCGACAAGACGGCCGGCTCACGGGCTGACAATTCCAGTCGCCCGACCAGCGCCACCGCGGCGGCCAGGCCGTGCCGGATCAACCGCTGCCGGGTCAGGCCTTCGACCTGCCCGTGCCCGTTCATCGGCCCCACATGTCCCCATGATCGCTGGCCACCCCGCCGCCGCGCCACTGGATTAATGTTCGAAGACGCTAACCCTGAAGGTCAGACAGCAGTGCGTCGGTGACGGATTCCTCATAGACGGCGCGGCCCATTCCGGTCATCGCCTTCGCCAGCTGGTCATCCCACGGGGTGGGCACCGGGGCGCCCGCCAGCGGGACATGCTGGCCATCCGCGCGGACGCCGGCCAGGTAGTCCGACGCCGACATGCGCCAGGGCACCGCGCCGTGCCGGGCCATCACCGATCCCGCGATCGCCACTCGCGGCCAGTCGAAG
>JAICUO010000730.1 GCA_025935815.1 Streptosporangiaceae bacterium | reverse complement strand
GTACCGGTACGAAGAGGCCGGCATCCGCGGTCACCTACTGAAGGGCGTCCGCGACGGGCCGATAGGCAGTGATGCGGGTGGGGATCGCGGTGAGTACGCCGATGGCGGCAAGCGTCACGGCGATGCCTACTGGCCCAGGAGCCAGCGTCCAGGCTCGATGAGCTCGCGGGCCTGGGGTGGCCCCCACGATCCGGGCACGTAGGAGCTGACCTGGGGCGGCCTGGACAGCAGCGGCTCGGCGACCTCCCATACCGCGGCGAGGCCGTCCGGGCGGGTGAACAGCGAGCGGTCGCCGAGGAGCACGTCGTGGATCAGCCGGACGTAGGCCGGCAGCGGATCGGCGCCGGACAGTGCGCCCAGCGGGATCGCCGCGTGCGCCACGTCGAGGTCCAGCGCCGGTCCGGGCTTCTTGGCCACCAGGGACAGGTCGATCTCGCCGTCCCCGGCGAGAGACAACGACAGCAGGTTGGCGTCTCGCGGCAGCTGGCCGCTGAGCGGTCCGGGCGGCTCGCGCAGCACCAGGCTGACCCGCTGCGCCGTGGCGGCCATCCGCTTGCCGGTGCGCAGGTAGAACGGCACTCCGCGCCAGCGGTCGCTGTCGATCCACAGCCGGGCGGCGACGAAGGTGTTCTGGCTTGAGCGGGGGCTGACCCCGGGGACGTCCCGGTACCCGTCGAACTGGCCGAGCACCACCTCGGCGGGGTCCAGGGGCCGGAAGCAGCTGATGACCTCCTCCCTGGCGGCCTGCAGGTCCAGCGATCCCAGGCTGGCCGGCGGCTCCATGGCGACCTCGGCGGCCACCTGGAACAGGTGGGTGACGAGCATGTCGAGCACCGCGCCGGTGGCGTCGTAGAACTGCGCCCGGTCGGTGACGTCAAGCGTCTCCGGCACGTCGATCTGCACCGACTCGACGTGCTCGCGATTCCAGAACGCGGCGAACGACTCGTTGGCGAACCGCAGCACATGCAGGTCCTGAGTGGCTTCCTTCCCCAGGAAATGGTCGATCCGGTAGACCTGCTGCTCGTCGAGGACCGAATGGACGACCCGGTCGAGCTCGCGGAAATCATCACCCGACGTGCCGAAGGGCTTCTCGTAGACCACGCGGGCGCCCCGGGCGAGCTCGTGCTGGCCAAGGGCCTTCGTCAGCCCGGCGAAGGCGGCGGGCGGAACGGCCAGGTAATGGACGAGCTGCGGGTCGCCCCCCAGCGCACCGCGGGACTTGCCGAGCACGTCGAGCAGGCTCCCGGGGCTGTCGGCGCTGAACCCGCTGCCGGCGAAGAACACCCGCTCCGCGAAGGCGTCCCACTCCCGGGGCTCCGGCTCGGGGCCGAATTCGGCGAGCGCGCCGCGGACGCGGGCACGGAAGTCCTCATGCGCCATGTCACCGCGGCCGTTCCCGACCAGCAGCCACTGGCCCGGCAGCAGCCCTTCGCGGGCCAGCCGGTAGAACGCGGGGAGCACCAGTCGCCGGGCCAGGTCCCCGGTCGCCCCGAACAGGACGAAGACGGTCGGCCCCGGACCGCCGGCGGACTCGCCATGCTTCGTCATGGCGGTCATGATCCCACGGTACGCGGGGACCTCACCGGTGCGCCCAGCGCGTCCGTCGGCCGCCGGCGCTCCCCCGCCTGGTGAACAGGTGGAAGACCAGCAGCAGGATTGCCGCGCCGATGATGGCGGTCAGCCAGGTGGAGAGGTTGAAGAACCCGTGCAGGGTGTGAACGTGGAACAGTTGCGTGGCGGCCCAGCCTCCGGCCAGCGCGCCCGCGACCCCGATCAAGCCGGTGACGATAAGGCCTTGCGATCTCCTGCCGGGGACCAGCACATTTGCCAGCAGGCCTGCTCCGAGGCCGAGAACGATCCATGCGATGATGCCCATAACCGACTCCTCAGTCAGTAAGGAATTTGACGTACGGGGTAGCCGGTCCTGCGCGACAGATCGCGGTGGGAGAAATTAACTCCCGCGGGCTCTTGCCCTTTTCTGGGTCACAGCGCCTTAACGGCGCCGACCCAAATAAGAAAACTCCGGTCCTGCACTGCCTTTCCCATATTTCTGGGCGCAGCTGCCGGGTCCGGAGCTATGTTCTCATAATACGCCGTCGCGGCCCTGATGTCCAACTGAGGAGCCGCTTAAGCAGGCCATAGCGAAGATAAATGGTACCTCCGGGCACTAACCTCCCCCGGAGCGGGATCCGGCGCAGATCTGGCCCGTGACGGGATTTCGCGCGACGAACCGCGCTGCCACGGCACCGCGAGTAGCTCACCCGTGGCTACTGGGAGTAGTGTCTCGGGAAGAAGCTAGCCAGACTAGCCGCTGGGTCGGGACCCCGCCTTGCTGCGATGCGGGAAGGCGCTCATATGTTCAGCATCGACCTGGGCTCCGGTGAACCCGGCGGCCCCGTCGTCGTCGCGCTCCGCGGGGAGCTTGACCTCGTGGACGCCGCGGCCGTGACGGCCGCCCTGGAGGCTGCCGCGGCGCGCGGGCCGCGGATCATCGTGGACCTGGCGGGGCTGGAGTTCATCGACGCGAGCGGCATCGCGGCCCTGTCGCGTGGCCGCAGGCACGCCCGCACTGCCGGGGGCAACCTGCTGCTGGCCGCCCCGCAGCGACGGGTACGGCGGGTTCTCGCGATCCTCTGGCAGACTGACGGCTTCGCCGTTTACGCCAGCGTGGCCGACGCGGCCGCTAGCGCGGAAGCCTCCCGGCAAGCGGTCGCGCCAGTTCGCGGCTTGAGGGCGCTAGTCTCTCCGGCCGCTGACGGTTGGATAGGTTAGCGGGTACGCCGCCTGGTGCGGGGCCGCGGGGCGAGGGTGGTGACTTGGCAGGCGAGCGTGTGGCGCAGGTGTGGGCGTGGATTGCGGCGGCCCGCGAGGGCTATGCGCCGGGGTCGCTGGACGCGCTGTGCCAGGCGGCGGTGAGCCGGCTCGGGGTAGATGGCGCGAGCGTGGCCGCGGTAAGCGGCCCAGGGGTGCGCGAGCCGCTGTCCGCCACCGATGAGCGCAGTGCCCGGCTGGAGGAGCTCCTGCTCACCACCGGGGAGGGACCGGGCGCGGAGGACTTCATGTTCGGGTCGCCGATGCTCATCCCGGACCTGGAGGCGGTGGCGGGGCGGTGGCCGGGCTTCGTGCCGGCGGCGGTGGCGGCCGGCGCCGGGGCGGTGTTCGCGTTCCCGCTGCAGGCCGGGGCGATCCGGGCAGGCGTGCTGTCGCTGTACCGGGCGGCACCGGGCCCACTCACGCCGCGGCAGCTGGCGGACGCGCTGGCCTTCGCCGATATCGCGCTGGAACTGCTGCTGGACGCGGCGTCGGGCATCAGCGAGCTGGCCGGCTACCGGATGCTGGACGGCATGTCAGGCAGCCGGGCCGAGGTGTACCAGGCGACCGGGATGGTCTCGGTGCAGCTGGGCGTGAGCCTGGAAGAGGCGCTGGTGCGGCTGCGGGCGCACGCGTTCGCGGCCGGCGCGCCGCTGGACGACGTCGCCGGTGACGTGGTCAGCCGCACGCTGCGGTTCGGCCCCGGCCCTGATCTCGGGCCGCGGGCCTGACCTGGGGGCCGTCAGCAGGAAGCCGTGGTCGCGCGGGCCGTGGCCGGAGGGGTTACCCTTCGCTTATGGCGGTAACGGTGGATGAGCGGCTGGCGCATGCGTTCGTGGAGCTGGCGGACACGCTGGTGGCCGGGTATGACCTGATGGAGTTCTCGCAGGCGCTGGCCGGCCGGTGCGTGGAGCTGCTG
>JAICUO010000732.1 GCA_025935815.1 Streptosporangiaceae bacterium | reverse complement strand
CTGACGGAAGTGTCCGGGAACCGTGCCCGGACCCGTGCCTGCTGGGCGCGGATCACCGCGACGGTGACATCGCCGATCGGCAGTCGGCGGGCGAGTCGGCCGGCCTTGGCGTTGTCGTAGATCAGGACCGCGCCGCCGCCTGGGTCGCGGTCCAGGCAGTCCAGGGGCAGGCCGATGATGTCCTCGGGCCTGCGCCCGGTATCGATCCCGATCTGGACGGCGGCCTTGGCCTCGGCAAGCGTCAGCGCGCCGAGGTTCTCGCACAGCACCGCCATGATCTCCGGCGGCAGGTCACGGCCTGGCTCGCCGCGGTCGGGCTCGGCGGGGATATCGGCGCGTCCGAGGGAGAAGTCGCCGGGCAGCCCGGCCGCAGGCTGGCCTGGCCGGGTCAGGCCCTGGGCGCGGATTCCCGCCAGGGCATGGCGGGCATCGCGGCAGAGGACGATCCGGCGGTACCGGCTGATCTTCCCGTCCGATTCCAGATAGGCCAGCCGGTTCAGGAAGTTCTCGATGTCGGCCCGGCCCAGCGCGTCCGGGACCAGGCCGTGATCAGCCCGGCAGCGCAGCGACTCCGACAGCCGGCCCAGCGCGTTGATCTTGTCCCGGACCCGGCTGGCTCCGCCGCCGCGGTGCCGGGGCAGTTCCTCACCCGCCCACCGCTTGGCGGCCAGGCGCAGCCATGGCTGCGTGACCGGCAGGAACGAGAGGTTGCCCCGGTGCCCGAAGACCGCCAGGTCCCACACGTCCTTAACGTGCTCGGTGCCCGGGTCGGCCAGCGTGCGGCGGGCGTGCTGGGCCAGTGCGTTCAGCAGCGACCTGACCGGCCGGGACGGGACGTGCCCGGCCTGGCACTGGCCGATGGTGGTGAACTGGTGGCGGCGCAGCGTGTCGCAGACGGCCCGCAGGTCCACGTCGGTGGTCTTCGCCCCGCCGCGGGTGCGCTGCCAGAGCCCGGCCAGGACCTCGGTCACCACCAGCGGCGGCAGCCCGCGCAGGCTCACCAGGCCGGGCTCGGCGACCGCGGGCTCGCGGGCCTGCCACCACCGCTCGTCCAGGCCCGGGCTGGCCATGGCGGCGATCCGCCACCGCTGATAGTGGGTGTTGCAGTACCCGCGGGCACCGTCGGCGGCCCGGGCGCAGGCCGCCACCGGGCACCGCGGGCGGGGTGGCAGCGGCCGGACCCGCGGATCGGCGAGGAACTGCTCGATCGTCTGCTTTCTCACCCGCCCGCGGAACTGCCTGGCATGCGGCTCGCACAAGATGGCCTGCGATACCGTCGGCGCGCACCTGCATCCGGGCACCGCGCAGGCGGTGACCGGCGCCGGCAGCGGCGGCAGGTCCGCCTGGGCGATCTCCCCGCTGCTCAGCCCCGTCCCGGTCAGCCGGCCGAAGCAGCTGTAACACACCCCGGGCAGGCGGCTCAGCGGCTTGGCCGGGCAGCCGCCGACCCGGCAGACCCGCCGCCCCAGCAGCCGGTGCCCGGCGGGCAGGTCCAGGACACGGTTCCCGGGGTCCCACCCGGCCCCGGCCAGGAACGCCGGATCCACCACCGCAGCCAGCCGCGCCGCCGCGCCGCTCAGCTTGACCCCGTCCAGCACGTGCGCGTGCTCGGCCAGGCCCTCATCCTCGCGGGCCGGTACCGCCAGCGCGAGCGCGGCGCCGGTCATGATGTCACACCCCCGGCTGGATGCGGGGACTGGGCACCCGGTCGACCGCCGCCCGCAGCCGGGCCGGATCCGGATGCAGGTAGACCTGAGTCGAGGTCGCGCACCCGTGGCCGAGGATGTCCTGGGCCTCATCCAGTGCCCCGCCCGCGTCCAGCAGGTTCGACCCGCACGCGTGGCGGAGCTGGTGCGCGGTGACGGCCCGCTCCAGCCCGGCCCGCTTGCATGCCGCGGTGACCAGCTCGCCGACCGCGTCCGGGCGCATCGGCGCCCCGACCGGACCGCGGAACAAGTTGACCAGGGCGAAGTCACTCAAGCCGGCCTGGGGCACGCGCATCCGCTCGAACTCATAGGTATCGAACGCCTGCACGGTCAGGAAATCCAGCGGCACCGTCCGCTGCCGCCGGGACTTGGCCCACGCCCCGTTCGGGTTGTCTTCCCGCCGGACCACGTGCAGGTGCGCACGGGCCACCTCGCAGCCCAGCGGGCGGGAGTCCGCCAGCAGATGCACATCAGAGCGGCGCAGCCCGCACACCTCACCGCGGCGCAGCCCGGCCCGGGCCATCAGCAGCACGATCAGCCGGTCCCGCGCCGACAAGCACGCCCGCAGCAGCGCGACGATCTCCGCGTCAGACGCCCGGTCCACCCGGGTCTCCGGCTCCTGCACCCGGTGCCGGGCCCGCAACCGCCACCCCATCCGCCCGTCCTCGTCCCGCGCCTGACCGGGCAGGTCCCGGTCATCAGCGACCTCATACAGCAGCGGCACCAGATCTCCCGGCGCCTGACCCGCCGCGACTGCGTGCACCACCATGCCGCGCACCGCGGTCAGCACGCCGTTGACCCGCCGGGCCGACCGCGCCGCCGCTGCCCCCGGACCAGCCAGCACCACTCCCGCGCCGCTGGCCTCGCCGCCTGACGCCTGCGGCCCGGCGTGCCGCAGCCAGGTCATGAACGACCCCAGCTGCCCCGCACCCTGCGGCCACGACCGGCCGGTCCGCGCACACCACCGCAGGAACAACGCGATCGAATGCGCGTAACTCTTCGTCGTGGACTCCGCGCCATCCCGGCCGAACCGTACCTGCCGCAAGAAGCCGTCCGCGACCGCCACCACCGCCAGATCCTCATCCAGCACCGTCCAGTACCTCGCACCCGACGGCAGTCGCACCGGAAACGCCCGCATCCTCGATCCCCCCGATCCAGCTGAGCTGCGTTAACTACTATCAGCTACGAGCACCACACCCGGGGAGACACGCCGCAGAACCATGTCAAGTGGCCGGTTCGCGCAACATCATGCGACAGGCTGAGGACGCCTGGAGAAGGGATGCGGGCCGGGGAACTGGCGGGCCTGGAAGCCGACGCGGTCGTCCGCATCGGCGCCGGGCACTGGCTCCGGATCCCGCTGGGCAAGCTCCGCAACGACCGCTACGTGCCGCTGCACCCCGAGCTCACCGGCCTGCTCGCCGCCTGGACCGCCGCCAACATCGAGCACATCCGCCGCCACAAGCGCCTGGTCGCCGACCACCGCGGCGCCCTGGACCGGCACGTGATCGCCCGGATCGTGCGCCGGGCCGGCCGCGCAGCCGGCGTCCCCGGCGTGCATCCCCACCGGCTGCGGCACACGCTGGCCACCCAGGCCATCAACCGCGGGATGCGGCTGGAGGCAATCGCCGCCCTGCTTGGCCACCGCAAGATGGAGATGACCCTGACCTACGCCAGGATCGCCAACCGGGTCGTCGCCGACGAGTACGCCGCCGTCAGCGCCAAGATCGACGCCCTCTACGGCCAGCCACCCCAGCTGCCCGCCGACTACGAGACCGCCGGCATGGCCCGGCTCCGCCGCGAGGCGCACGCCCGCATGCTCGGCAACGGCCTGTGCACCCGCCCCGCCGAACTGGACTGCCGCATGGAGTCCGCCTGCGAGACCTGCGCCTACTTCCGCACCGGCACCGAGTTCCTGCCGATCCTCATCCGCCAGCGCGACCACGCCCGCGACCACGGCCAGCCCGGCCGGGCCGCGCTATTCGACGGCCTGATCCAGCGCGCCGAG
>JAICUO010000692.1 GCA_025935815.1 Streptosporangiaceae bacterium | reverse complement strand
TGGTGCACGCGGTCGCCCAGGGCGGCGCCACCACCTTGTTCGGCGCGTCGCTGCTGGCACGGCTCATCGGCCGGCACAAGACGGGGAAGGCGCTGTCCCTGGCGGGCCTGGCGGCCGCCTCGGCGGGGGCCTACCTGGGCGGCCACCTGGCGCTGCGCCTGGGGGCGGGGGCCAGCCACGCGGAGTCGATCGAGCACCTGAGCCCGCTTGGCTGGCATGACCTGTGCCCCGTGGAAGACCTGCCGGACGGGCGGCCGACCCGCCGCCAGCTGGGCTACCTCAGCCTGCTGGCGCTGCGCCAGGGCACGGAGGTCCACGTGCTGTCCGACCACTGCGCGCACCTGGGCGGGCCACTGCACCAGGGCCGCGTGGTCACCGCGCGGGACGCGGCCTGCATCTCCTGCCCGTGGCACGGATCGGTGTTCCGGCTCAGCGATGGCGCCGTCATGCACGGGCCGGCCACCGCGCGCCAGCCGTCATTCGAGTGCCAGGTCACCGACTCCGGCTGGGTCCAGGTCCGCCCGCGTACCCTGGTTAAGCGGGCTTAGCGGTCGTCGTTGCCGACGGGGGGCAGTTGCGGCACCGTACCGTGGCCAGCAATGCCGTTGCTGGCGCCGTTGCTATCGGCGGGCTCGGCGGCCGGGAGCGGCGGGAGGGGCCCGAGGCCGAGCAGGTCCCGCAGGCCGCGGATCGCGCTCGCGGAGTCGACTTCGACTTCGGCGGACGCGCTCGGGGCCGGCGGCTCGACGACGGCGGCGCTGGCGCTCGCGCCGGCGCTGAAGTAGTTGCCGATCCCGTCCAAGGCCCGGCCAATCTCGCTCGGCACGATCCAGACCTTGTTCGCGTCGCCCTGGGCGATCTGCGGCAGCGTCTGCAGGTACCGGTAGGCCAGCAGTGACTGGTCCGGGTTGCCGTCGTGGATCGCGCGGAAGACAGTGGAGATGGCCTGCGCCTCGCCCTGGGCACGCTTGGCTTGCGCGGTGGCGTCCGCCTCGGCGCGGACCACGGTGGCCTCGGCCTCGCCGCGGGCGCGCAGGACCGCGGCCTGCTTTTCGCCTTCGGCGTTGAGGATCGCGGACTGCTTGGCGCCCTCGGACTGGAGGATCACCGCCCGCTTCTCCCGGTCGGCCCGCATCTGCTTTTGCATCGCCTCCTGGACCGACGGCGGCGGCTCGATGGCCTTCAGCTCCACCCGGCTGACTCGCAGTCCCCACTTGCCGGTGGCGTCGTCGAGCTCCTTGCGCAGCTCGGCGTTGATCTTGTCGCGGGAGGTCAGGGTGTGGTCGAGGTCCATGCCGCCGACCACGTTGCGCAGCGTGGTGACGACGAGCTGCTCGACGCCGGCCTCGTAGCTGGCGATCTCGTAGGTGGCCGCCTTGGGGTCGGTGACCTGGAAGTAGATGACGGTGTCAATGTTGACCGTGAGGTTGTCCCGGGTGATGACCGGCTGCGGCGGGAAGCTGACCACTTGCTCGCGCAGGTCCATGAGGGGGCGCAGGTACTCGATGAACGGGATCACGATGTTCAGCCCGGCGTGCAGCGTCCGGTTGTAGCGCCCGAAGCGCTCCACGATCCCGGCCCGCGCCTGCGGGATGATCCGGACTGACCTGACAACGGCCGCGACGACGAGGACGACGATGAGGACGAGGACGATGACCGCGACTACGGTACCCATGACGTCATCTCCGCTCGGATGACCCTATAAAGCCGCCTATATCGTCACGGTACCCCGGTATTGCCGGAAAGTGCCAGATTGGTCGCTGCGTGCGATGCCCCTGGGTCAGCGGACGGCCCAGGCGGTCCAGCGGTTCTGGCGGTACTCGATCTCCAGCGGGATGCCGAAGCAGCGGGACAGGTTCCGCGCGGTGAACACCTCGCCGATCGGCCCGGCGGCCAGCACCGAACCGCGGCGCAGCAGCATGGCGTGGGTGAACCCGTCGGGGACTTCCTCGACGTGGTGGGTGACCAGGACCATCATGGGCGCCTTGGGGTCACGGGCCAGCACGGACAGGCGGCGCAGGAGGTCCTCGCGGCCGCCGAGGTCCAGGCCCGCGGCGGGCTCGTCCAGCAGCAGCATCTCGGGGTCGGGCATCATCGCGCGGGCGATCTGCACGCGCTTGCGCTCCCCTTCGGACAGCGTGGAGAACCGGCGGCGGATCAGGTGGGCGCAGCCGAGCGCGTCCAGGAGCTCCACGGCGCGGGTCACGTCGGCGGAGTCGTACTCCTCCTTCCACCGGCCGAGGATGGCGTAGGAGGCGGTCAGCACCAGGTCGATGACCTTCTCGCCGGCGGGCACCCGCTCGGCCAGGGCGGCGCTCGTCAGCCCGATGCGGGGGCGCAGGTCGAACACGTCCACCTCGCCGAGCCGCCCGCCCAGCACGTCCACGGTGCCCTCGGTGGGGAACATCGTGGTGGCCGCCACCTGCAGCAGGGTGGTCTTCCCGGCGCCGTTGGGGCCGATCACGATCCACCGCTCGTCCTCGTGCGCCTCCCAGTCGATGTTGCGCAGCAACAAGGACGCGTCGCGGCGCACGGATACGCCACGAAGCTTGAGCACCTCGTCAGACACCTGCTGCCCCTTTCTGGGGCCCCGCCCCTGGATACGCCCAAGCTCCGCCACGCTGCGCCGCACAGACCCGCCTCACGCTACCTTCCTGGGGGGGCGCACACCAAGCCAGCGGCGGGGCTGCCGGTGCGCGGCGGCGGCCGGGCAGCGGGTAGCGTGTTGCACGCGATGAATCATCCACGGACCACGCTTCTCATCACCCTCACGGGCCGGGACCGGCCCGGGGTGACGTCCCGGCTCTTCAAAGAGCTGGGACGGTTCCCGCTCACGGTGATTGACATCGAGCAGGTGGTGCTGCGCGGGCGGCTGGTGCTCGGGGTGCTCAGCTCCTGGGACTGCGACGCGACACCGGACCTGACCGCCATCCACCGCTGCGTCACCACGCTGGCGGCCGACCTGGGCCTTGACGCGGAGATCACGACCGGGTCGGCGTCCGCGGCGGACTCCCCGGCCTCGCCGGGGCTGCACGTCACCGTCATCGGAAGCCCGCTGCGGCCGGAGGCGCTGGCGGCCATCACCGGGCGGATCGCGGCCAACGGCGCCAACATCGACAAGATCTCCCGGCTCGCCGCCGACCCGGTGACCTGCATCGAGCTGGACGTCTCGGGGGCCTCGCCGGCGGCGCTGCGCGAGGACCTGGCCCGCGAGGCGGCCCAGCGCGGCGTGGACGTCGCCGTCCAGCGCGGCGGGCTGCACCGGCGGGCGATGCGGCTGCTGGTCATGGACGTCGACTCCACGCTGATCACCGGCGAGGTGATTGACCTGCTCGCGGCGCGCGCGGGCTGCGCGGACGAGGTGGCCAAGGTCACCGCGGCGACGATGCGCGGCGAGCTGGACTTCAGCGCCTCCCTGCGCGAGCGGGTGGCGCTGCTGGCCGGGCTGGATGAGTCAGTGCTGTCATCGGTGCGGGCCGACCTGCGGCTGACGCCGGGCGCGCGGACGCTGATCCGGACGCTGAAGCGCCTCGGCTACAAGTGCGGGCTGGTCAGCGGGGGCTTCACCGCGGTGATCGAGCCGCTGGCGGCCACGCTCGGCATCGACTTCATCGCGGCCAACACCCTGGAGATCGCGGACGGGAAGCTGACCGGGCGGGTGCTCGACCCGGTCATCGACAAGGACGGCAAGACCGAGGCGCTGCGCCGGTTCGCGGAGCTGGCCGGCGTCCCGCTGTCGCAGACCGTCGCCGTCGGGGACGGCGCCAACGACCTGGGCATGATCGGGGCGGCGGGCCTCGGGGTGGCATTCAACGCCAAGCCGATCGTCCGGGACGCCGCCGACACGGCGCTGAACGTCCCCTACCTGGACGCGATCCTCTACCTGCTGGGCATCTCGCGCGACGCGGTACGCGCCGAAGACCTCGCCTGAGGCCCTCAACCGGGACGCAAGCGGCCGCGGGGGGCCGGGC
>JAICUO010000311.1 GCA_025935815.1 Streptosporangiaceae bacterium | reverse complement strand
GGTCATCCGGACTGACAGCAGCGCCGCGCCGGCCAAGAAGAGCGCTGGGCCGGCGAAGGCCCAGTAGCTGACCGAGAGCGTCGGGAGGCCCTCGGGGACGAGAACCAGCTGGTAGCCATCGCGGGTCGTGATGAAGAAGATGACGCTGGCCCCGAGCAATAGCCAGCCGTCCAGGCCGGAGCGCAGCCACCTGGCCCGCCGGGGCCGCCCCACGGCGCGGCGCGCGCCGGCCACCGTGGTGACTCGCTCGTCGCGCCATGCGGGCACTAGCACCGCGAGGGTCGCGATCACCAGGCCGGCCAGGAGGGCACCCGCCGCCCATCCGGCCGCGGTCCCCAGGGACGCGCCGAACCTGGCCGAGCCGAACTCCGCCTGGCCGATGACGGCGGCCAGGCCGAGGCCCGCCAGGCCGCCAGTGATCCCCGCGACCAGTGCCTCGACGCCCGCCAGCCACAGCAGCGTGCGGCTGGTCGCTCCGCGCGCGCGCAGCAGGGCTTGTTCCCGGCGACGGCGGATCCCGCCGGTGCCGGCGACCATGACCGTCAGCACGCCTGCGAGCAGGGCGCCCGGCACGCCGAGGAACAGGAACAGGACCTGTGCGTACAGCGCGTCCTCGCGAGCCGCGCCGAGGGCGGCTCCCAGGTTGTCCCCCACGAGGCCCCCGCCGGCCATCCGCGCCTCGGCATTGCTCGCCTGCCCGAGCACGACCGCGTACGCAGCCGCGGGATCGGCGGCAAGATCGTGCCGGAGCCGGACGTGGAACTGGGTCTTCGCCAGCCCGGCCCGCCGGGCGGCCAGCTCATCGAACATCTGGTGCCACTGGCCGGCCGGCAGCAGGAGCACGTTGTCCGGCGGGGCACTCGGCTGGCTGCCGGCCGGCGCCCCTACCCGCTGGAAGAGGGAGTCGGCCTGTGGCAGGTCCACGATTCCGTTGACGCGAACCTGAGCCGGTGCCCGGCCCGGAAGACTGACGCTGACCGTGTCGCCAACGGCGGCGTGCAGGTTGGCGGCGGTCTGCTGGGCGATGAGGACCCCGTCAGCGGCTCCGGTGAGCTGGCGCAACTCGCCCGGAAAGGCCTGCCAGTAGCCGGGCGGCAGGCCAAGCACCACCCCTGACCCGGTCGTGAGCGTGGTCCCGCCCTGGCTGGCCGTGAAGCCGGGCACCGTGGCATATCCGACGGGGAGCGCCTTCACCACTGGCGAGCCGGCCTGCAGCGCGGCCAGCACGGCGGGCGCAGTGGCGCCCGGCTGCACCTCGACTTGCCAGTCCACGGCCACCTGCTGGATGGCGCGCTGGGTCATGGTGGCCTTGGAGGCGCCGAGGAAGCTGCCCAGCGCCGCGAGCAACGCGACGGCGAAGGCTATCCCGGCGGCCGCCCCGGCCAGCCGCCCGCCGCGCCGGCCGACCAGCCCGCGTAGCCACAGCAGGGTCAGCACTAGCGCTCCCCTTCCACGGTAATGCTCCCTGGGTGCGGGACGGCAGCTGCTGACGCCTGCTCGCGGCCTCTCCCGCGAGCAGGCGGCCGTCGGCCATCTGCCAGCGGACCGGAAGCCGGCTGGCCAGCGCCTCATCGTGCGTGCAAAGGACGAGCGCCGCCCCGAGGCTGACCGTCGCGTCCAGCAGCAGCGTCCCCACGACGGCGGCGTGCGATGAGTCAAGCTGCCCGGTCGGCTCGTCGGCGAGGATCAGCCGAGGCCGGGTAGCCAGCGCCCGGGCGACGGCGACCCGCTGGGACTGCCCGCCGGATAGCTCCTCGGGCAGCCGCGCGGCGAGGTCGTCCAGGCCCACCATGGCCAGGGCCGCCGCGGCCCGCTGACGGGCCTCCTTCTCGCCCTGCCCGGCCAGCAGTAGCGGAAGGGCGACGTTCTCGGTGACGTCAAGCGGCGGTAGCAGGCTCGGCCCCTGGAGCACTATGCCGACTATGCCTGGCCGGCCGAACGGGCTGCCGCCTAGCCCCGGCCAGGTGATCGTCCCGCTGGACGGCTCGTCGAGGCCGGCGAGCATGTGCAGCAGGGTGGACTTCCCCGAGCCAGAGGGGCCGGTCAGCGCCACCATCATGCCCGAGCGCAGCGTGCAGTTTACGTCACGGACCGCGGCGACGGCGGAGGCGCCCGAGCCGTGGGTTCGGCTGAGGCCGGCGCACCGGATGAGCTCCTCGGCGCTGGGGCGCGCTGTCATGCCTGGACCTGCCCGTCCTTGATCTTGATCCTCCGATCCGCCTGCGCAGTCACCGCCGCCGAATGCGAGGCAATGATGACGGCGGTGCCCTGGTCGGCCTGGCTCCTGATAAGCCGCAAGATGGTCGCCTCAGTCGCGCCGTCAAGTTCCCCAGTGGGCTCGTCAGCGATGAGCGCGTCAGGGTTATTGGCCAGCGCCACCGCGATCCCGGCCCGGACGGCCTCGCCTCCGGACAGCTCCCCCGGACGAGCATCGGCCCTGCGGGTCAACTCGACCGCCTCCAGCAGGGCGCTGGCCCGGTCGCGATCACGGCGGCCGGCAATCCGCTGGGCGAGCTCTAGGTTGCGGCGGACGGTGAGGTGCTCCAGCAGGTTCGCGGACTGGAACAGGGTACCGATGTGCCGGGCGCGCAGCGCCGACCGCTCAGCCTCAAGACGATGGCTGATCCGGTACTGGCGCAGGTAGACGCTGCCCCCGTCGGGCTCGTCAAGCCCAGCCAGGCAGGCCAGGAGCGTTGACTTGCCCGACCCGGACGGACCGGTGATGACGAGCACCTGCCCGGCCATTGCCTCCAGGGACACCCCGCGCAGCGCGAGGGTCTCCTCGTCCCCGGCCCGGTAGAAGCGGTACAACTCACGGGCGCGCACCACCGGCTCCGCCGCGTCGCCGTCCGTCGCCCCGGCCGTGACCGCGCTCAGCGCAGCCACCGGAACGAGTCGGTGACGGTGCGCCAGGGATCGACGTTGTCGGCCCCTTGCGGGCCGGATAGCGTGACGATCGCCACCACGCCGCCCCGGTAGAACTCGTACCGCTCGATCTCGTCGGTGTATACCTTCCCGGTCACGGGGTCAGGCTGGCTGGCGGCGTCGTACTTGATCAAGACGCCCGCGCCCGCTGGCCGGGTCACCACGCTAACGCTGGTGAGCACGAAGTTGCGCAGCGAGCCACGCAGTCGCGGCACTTCGGTCGCCTGAGCCGAGGCCGGCGTCGGGGCCGCCGCCTTGATCGTGGTCAAGGTGATGGTGTTGAGCTTGTCGGTGAAGGAGACCGACCCCGCCGCCCCCGTTCGCGCCCAGCCCTGGGGTACCTTCACCTCCAGGTTGCCCGCGGTGAACTGGTACGGGATGAAGACGGTGCTGTCGGGGATGTCCCCTGGCGGTGCCGACTCCGTGACCGCGCCAGCCGGCGGGGCACTCGCCGGCTGGCTACCGGCCGGGACTGTCGAGGTGGTCGCGCTCGGGCCTGGCGTGCCGGACCTGCAGGCGGCCGTGATGACTGCGGTCGCGGCGAGCAGGGCAAGCCGGACCGCTGGGCGCGCCATGAAGGGGTTCTCCATGGCACGGACGCTATAAGGTGGCCGGTAAACGCTATCGCTACGTAAGGTGAAAGTACCTTTACCTATGGCTGGAGAATCCGGCGGGCCGGGAACGCACCGCGAGCAAGGAGGACACGCCGGGACGCCATTGCGACACAGGGTACTCGTATCAATTCTTTCGGTAACTACGCTTGCCGTGGTGCTGTTCGCGTTGCCCCTTGCCGTGGCCGTGCAGCGGCTTTACCGGTCGGAGGCCATCGCCACGCTGCAGGAGAAGGCGGCCCGGGCGGCCGTCGTGGTCCCCGACAGCCTGCCTACGGCACCAGGGCAGGCGCTGCCCCAGACGACGTCGCTATCGGGCGTTGGGGTCTATGACATCGCCGGCCGCAAGGTGGCTGGCGTCGGCCCAGCCATGTCGGCGTTGGCCGCTGGCCACGGGACGTCCCCGGCTCGCGTCGGTGTCGAAGGTGGCGACCTGGCCGCGATCGCCCCGATCGCGTCCGATCAGACGGTGGCCGGAACGGTCCGCGTGGCCATCCCCTACAGCACTGTCACTGACCGGGTGTACCAGGCATGGGCGGCGATGGCGTTGTTCGCGGCGATCGCGATCGGGCTGGCAGCGGTGATCGCCCGGCGCCAGGCGCTCCGGCTCGCCGCGCCACTGGACCAGCTGACCCAGGCCGCGCGGGCACTCGGCGACGGCGACTTCTCCGTCCGCGCTCAGCGATCAGGGTTGCGGGAGGCTGACAGCGCGAGCCAGGCGCTGCAGGACACTGCCGTCCACCTTGGCCGGCTCCTGGACCGGGAGCGGGCATTCAGCTCCGACGTCTCTCATCAGCTGCGAACGCCCCTGACCGCACTGCGGGTGGGCCTGGAATCGGCGGTGACCCGGCCGGAAGCCGACGTGCGGACGGCGCTGAAGGACGCCCTGTCCCGCAGCGAGCACCTATCCGACATCGTCGAGGACCTCGTCAGCCTGGTCCGGCAGCCGGGCTTCACGCTAGTCCCGGTTGACGCGGGTGCCCTGCTCGCCGAGGCCAGCGAGCGCTGGCGGGGGCCCCTGGACGCGCGCGGCCGCCACCTTGTCCGGGTGATCGAGCCGCAGTTGCCCCGGTGCGCGGCGCCCCCCGCGGCGCTGCGCCAGATCCTGGACGTACTGCTCAGCAATGCGCTGTGGCACGGCGAGGGCACGGTCACGCTGACTGCCCGGCAGGCGGATGGGAGCGTCGCGATCGACGTGGCGGACGAGGGGCCGGGCATGCCCGACGAACCGGCGCAGCCCGTTGGGCACCGCGACTTGCCCGCGGGCCGGGTGGCAGTCAACGGTGGCCCGGCTCCTGACGTAACGGCCGACGATGGCCATGGCCGGGGGCTTGCGCTGGCCAGGTCGCTCGCCGCGGCCGCGGGCGGCAGCCTGGCTCTGGCCCAGACAGCGCCCCGGGCGGTCTTCACCGTGACCTTCCCGGTCGCGGCCGGCCCGGTCGCGACGACTCAGCTGCCACCCGCGGCGAGCTCGAAGCGATAGCCAAGCCCGCGGATCGTATTGATGTGCGCTATGGGCTCACCCTTGAACACCAGCTTGCGCCGCAGCGCCGAGATGTGCACGTCGAGTGTCTTGGTCGACCCGTACCAGCGCTCGTCCCACACGCTGGTCATCAGCTCATCCCGGGAGATGACCTGGCCGGCGCTCCCGGTCAGCACCGCGAGCAAGTCGAACTCCTTGGGGCGCAGCACCATCTCGGACGGCCCCAGGTAGGCGCGCCGCGCCAGCAGGTCCAGCCGCAGGATGCCGACCTCGATGGACGTCCGTTCCCCCGAGGCCGGCCGGCGCCGCAGGTGCGCGCGCAACCGGGCCAGCAGCTCAGTCAGCCGGAATGGCTTGGTCAGGTAGTCATCGGCGCCAGCGTCCAGGGCCACGACCACGTCCAGTTCCCCGGTCCGGGCGGTCAGCACGACGATCACCGCGTCCGGGGCCGCCGCGCGCAGGCCGCGGCACAACGAGACGCCGTCGACATCGGGCAGGCCGAGGTCGAGGAGGACCAGGTCCGGTGACTCGACGCGGACTACCGCCATGCACGCGAACCCGTCGCGGGCGAGCATGGCACGATACCCGTGGCTGGTGAGGGCCTGGACGAGCTCGGCGCCAATGGCCTCGTCGTCCTCGACGACCAGGATCCGGGTATCACTCACGCACCCGATAGTAGGCCCGCGACTACACCCATGTAGTAAGCACCGGTCTCGGGTTCCCGGGGACTCCTTCGGCTTGAGTTAAGGCGTTAACAGAAAGTAGGTCACGATCACTTAACTGTGCAAGTTATCTGGGCACCCGGTCGCTTCAGTCGTCACGTTATGCTGGAGCCGTGGACGGAGAACAGGGTTCCCGGGGGGAGGCGGCGCGCTGGCTGGATGCCGACGAGCGGCTGACCTGGCTCGCCCTGGTGAGCGTGCTGGTCCGGCTGCCGTCCGCGCTGGATGCCCAGCTGCAGCGCGACGCCGGGATCAGCAACTTCGAGTACCAGGTGATGGCCGGGCTGTCGGAGGCGCCCGGCCGCACGATGCGCATCAGCGAGCTGGCCGCGCTCGCCGAGGGGTCGCTGCCCCGCATGTCACAGGTAATCGCCCGGCTGGAGAAACGCGGCTGGGTGCGCCGGACCCCCGACCCCGGCGATGGACGGTACACCCTGGCGATCATGACCGACGCGGGCTGGGCCAAGATCATCGAGATGGCCCCCGGTCACGTCGAGACCGTCCGGCGCCTCATCTTCGACCCGCTCACCAAGGCCCAGCCCCGGCAGCTGCACGACATCTGCCGGCGCATCATGCGCGCCATCGACCCCGACGACCAGTGCCTGGATCGTCTTGACCGGCCATCCGCTTAAGCGGTAAGCCAGTCCCGGAGAATGACGATGAACTCGATAATCAACCCAGACGTCCCCGCTGGTGCCTACGACGACTTCCTGCCCGGCGCGTGCGCCCGTTCCCGGGAGCAGCGGGACTGGCGGCCCGCCGACGGCCCACTGCCCGCGCTGTACCTCAGCCACGGCGCTCCCCCGCTGTTCGATGACGCGCTGTGGCTGCGCCAGCTCCTGGACTGGTCGGTGTCGCTGCCCAAGCCCAAGGCGGTGCTCATCGTGTCCGCGCACTGGGAGGCCGCGCCGCTGTGCCTGTCGGCGCCCGGAGCCGGCACGCCGCTGGTTTATGACTTCGGCGGGTTCCACCACCGGTACTACGCGATGAAGTACCCGACCCCGGACGCCACCACGCTCGCGCACCAGGTCGCCCGGCACATGCCGGACAATGACCCCCTGTACCTGCACCCCCGGCGCGGGCTTGATCACGGCGCGTGGGTGCCGCTGATGGCGATGTACCCGCTCGCCGACGTCCCGGTGCTGCAGCTGAGCATGCCGACGCACGATCCGGAGGAGCTGATCGGCATCGGCGCCCGGCTGCGGCCCCTGCGCGAGGAGGGCGTGCTGGTCATCGGGTCCGGGTTCATGACCCACGGGCTGCGGTCGATCACCGCCGAGATGGTCACGCTGGGCAAGGTGCCGGGCTGGTCCTCCGACTTCGACGCCTGGGTGGCCGACGCCCTTGCCCGGGGCGACGTCGATGAGCTGGCGAACTACCGCCGCGCGCCGGGCATGCCGTACGCGCACCCGACACCGGATCACTTCCTGCCCATCTTCATCACGCTGGGCGCCTCCGGCCAACCGGAGCGGCCGGTGCAGACCGCCATCGACGGGTACATGATGGGCTTCGCCAAGCGCTCGTTCTCCGCCGGGGGATAAACACCGATCCCAGGCCACCGGGGCCGCCACCCTCCGGGAGTAACCTAGCTTGCTATGCCGAGCACGCCGCTTGCCGAACCGACTGCGCTGGCGCAGGCGCTGCGTAAGGCCGGGATCAGCGACCTTGACACCGGGGCGCGGCGCCGCGCCGAGTACTCCTCCGACGCCTCGAACTACCGCGTGGTGCCCGGTGTCGTTGCGTTCCCAAGGCATGTCGATGAGATCGAGGCGGCGCTGTCGGTGTGCCGGGACCGGGGCGTTGCGCTCGTGCCGAGAGGGGGCGGCACGTCCATCGCGGGCAACGCACTGTCCACGGGGTTGGTCCTGGACACCTCGCGGCACCTCAACCGCGTCCTCGAAGTCGACGCGGCCGCGAGGACGGCGCTCGTGGAGCCGGGAGCTGTCCTGGACGCGATCACCAGCGAGGCGAGCAAGCACGGTCTCCGGTTCGGACCTGACCCGTCCACGCACTCTCGGGCCACGATCGGCGGCTCCATCGGCAACAACGCCTGCGGGTCCCGGGCACTGGGGTACGGGCGGACGGCCGACAACGTGATCGGCCTGCAGGTGCTCGCCGGGTCGGGAGCGCGGTTCACCGCCCGGCGCTACGGCGGGGCGGCGGGCGCGCTCAACGCCACCGGGAAAGGCCCGGAGGCCGCGCTCGTCCGCGACCTGATCGCCGTGGTCAGCGGGCGGCTCGCGGTCATCAGGACGGAGTTCGGGAGGTTCACCCGGCAGGTCTCCGGCTATTCGCTGGAGCACCTGCTGCCGGAGAACGGGACGGACCTGGCGCGGTTCCTGGTCGGCACCGAGGGAACGCTGGCGCTGACCCTGCAGGCCACGGTCCGCCTAGTCGAGGCGCCGAAGGCCACCGCGCTGACCGTGCTCGGCTTCGCCGACATGGCGGAGGCCGCCGCCGCGGTCCCCGGCATCCTGCCGTACCAGCCGGTCGCGCTGGAGGGCCTGGACTCCCGGCTCGTCGAGGTCGTCCGCACCCGGCGCGGCCCGGCCGCCGTCCCCGGCATCCTCCCGGCCGGCGGCGGCTGGCTGTTTATCGAGACCACCGGCGACACCGCCGCCGAGGCCGCCGACGCCGGCCACAAGCTGGCGGCGGCGGCGAACTGCCTCGACAGCGCCGTGGTGACCGGGCCGCAGGCCGCGGCGCTCTGGCGGATCCGCGAGGACGGCGCGGGCCTGGGCGGGCGCACTCCGGCCAACGCGCCCGCCTGGCCCGGCTGGGAGGACTCGGCGGTACCGCCGGATAACCTGCCCGCCTACATTCGCGAACTGCGGGCGCTGATGGACTCCCACGGGGTCGACGGGCTGATGTACGGGCACTTCGGCGACGGGTGCATCCACATGCGGGTCGACTTCCCGCTGCGCGACCGGCCGGGCGTGCTGCGCGCGTTCACGCAGGACGCCGCCAAGCTGGCCGCCGCGCACGGCGGCTCGGCGTCAGGCGAGCACGGGGACGGGCGCGCCCGCGGAGAGCTGCTGAAGTACATGTACTCCGCAGCCGCCTTGGAAACGTTCGGCCAGGTCAAGAAGATCTTCGATCCGGCGGGCGTGCTCAACCCCGGCGTCATCGCCGCCCCGGCGGCGCTGGACGCGGACCTGCGGGTCCCCGCCGCGCGGCCAATGACGCGGGGGCTCGGCTTCGCCTACACCCGCGATGGCGGGGACTTCGCGACCGCCGTGCACCGGTGCGTCGGGGTCGGCAAGTGCCGCGCGGACGACACCGCGACCGGTGGCGTGATGTGCCCGTCGTTCCTGGCCACCCGCGATGAGAAGGACTCCACCCGGGGACGCGCCCGGGTGCTGCAGGAACTGGCGAACGGGTCGCTGGTCACCGGCTGGGACTCCGCGGAGGTCGCGGAGGCGCTGGACCTGTGCCTGTCCTGCAAGGGCTGCTCGACCGACTGCCCGGCC
>JAICUO010000755.1 GCA_025935815.1 Streptosporangiaceae bacterium | reverse complement strand
TCCGCTGCTGACAGGGGTGTGGATCGGAAGCGGGCAGGGAAACGGTTGAAGCTCGTCTTCAGCAGGGTGGCTACGCTTACCGAGGAACCCACCGCCTCGGAAGACTCGGTCACGCTGCCCATCAAGGACTTCATCAGGGTCTCCCTTTCTGCCTTCCAGAACCTGGGTCAGCAGGAGAAGGACGACATCAGGGCCAAGATGGATGAGATCTACGACAGCAAGAAGGATGAGTACCCCTCCGAAGAGCTGAAACTTCAGGCCCTTTGCTACGAGATTCTCGTGATCGCCGGCGAATACAACTTCAGTCGCCTCATGAAGAATCTGGAGAAGTTCCTAGGGCACCTCTCCAGGACTGAGCTGGCGCGTCGACAGGAGGAAGAGGAGAAGGAGAAGGAACAACGCCTCAAGGAGTCGTTGCATGCAGAGACCGCCTGAATGATTCTCGACCGGGCGGATTGACCTGTCAGGCACCTGTGCCAGGCGGGGAACTCGGTGGCGTAAAGGCCGGTTTCATCGGCACCGGCATGGGCCAAGAGGTTCGGTACATCCTGTGCCAGTCCTGCGACAGGCCGGTAGGTCGGCGGTTGAGATGCAGCGCGGCTCAAAGCGTGGCAGTTGGGCCGCGACTCCAGGAGGGTTTGTGACGGGGAACGGCGTGACGGCGCCAGACCTCCCGCGAAGTTCCGTTGTGCGCATCGTGTCTTTGGGGGGGCGTCGTGGTCGACAGCATGTCACTGGTCGCACTTGGGCTGTTCAGTGGCCTATGCGGGGTTTTCCTCGGATTGCTGATGACAGCGCTGTTCTACAAGCCCGGCGTCAATCGCGGCCCGACGCAGCGGCTGCGGCATCTGATCTGGTCCGCGACGTTATTGGTCACGGAGTGCGTGATGGTGGCCATGGCGCTCGGCCTGTATGCAGAACAGGGCACCCCGGCAGTCGAGCAGCGATCCATGGGCGCGGGGCTTTCGTTGGGCGCGGCCGTTGGTGGCGGATGGTTGGCGCTACGACGCCGATGCGGGGCTCAGCAAAGGAAGCCGTCCACTGTCGTTCATGGGTCGTCTGCCGGAGCCAGACAGCAGTCCAGGCTGCGGACGGCGCGGCGTCGGATTCTTCGGACCCTCGACTACGCCCTGGGGATGGGGCTCTGCGGCATCGCGCTCATCGGAGGATCGATAGCGGCGCAGTACGCCGGGGCATGGCTCGAACAGAGGCTCGGCCCTGGTGTCATGGTTGTCGTGGGCGTCCACGTGGCGACGTTCCTGTATGGGCAGTTGGTCACTAATCGAGCCATCGCCGCCCTCAATACCGCTGTGCGGGACGATTGGCACATGCGGCGACGTTCGCAGTTCCTCCTCGCCGCCGGACCTTTCGTATACGCCCTGCCGCTCAGCGTGTCAGCACCCGGAGCTTCCGTATCGCTGCTGGTGCAACTCGTAGCGCTGTGGCTGGGGTATCGCCACACCGACCAGCCGCCGAGCGGCGCGATGAAGGTTCTCAAGCAGTTGCACTCGCTGAGGCTGGCAAGACGCGCGGCTGTTGTCGCATCTTGAGCAACTCGAGGCCACTGTACAGTCATTGGAATCGCTGCTGATGGCGATCTCGAATGTCCCCCGCGGGTTCATCGAGCTGCCCACGCGGCAGCGGGGTCATGGTGGCGGGATCCTTCATCCGGTCGTGGATGACAATCGGGCAGCGGATCGCGGCGCCGGTTCCACCGTCCGTGGTGGTGCAGGCTCGTTGGGACGTTGAGGACCTGGTCGGCCCGGAGTTGGCATCGGTTCGGGGGTCAGGGTGCCTAGCCGAGTGCCGCTACGTGGCGATCTCGGTCAGGCCTGCCGCGGGGTGTGCGGATCTCCTGCGGCCGGGTCAGCGGACACCTCCGGCGGTGGTACCGGACGGCGCGAGGGTGGCCGATAGCGGGGAGGAGATGTCCAGCGAGAGGAAGTTCCGCAGATGAGGGCCCGCACCCGTAGGTCCGGTGATCAGCTGGCGGTGCTGGCCGGCGCCCGGCTCGATCTGCTCCAGGTCGCCCCTGGAGCGCGCGCGAAGTACGTCGCCCTCGGTGGCGTGCTGCTCAGCACCGGGGGGCTGGCGGTGCTGTCGGCCGCGTTCGCCGTCCACATGACGCTGGGCGCGTGGTGGCCGGTGGCGCTGCTGATCGGGCTGGGCTGGGGCCTGGTCATCGTGAACCTGGACCGGATGCTGCTGGTCGGTATGGGGCACGACCGGTCGTGGCTGCGGAACGTGGCGATGGCGGTGCCGCGGCTGGGCCTGGCGCTGGTGCTGGGCACGGTGATCTCCACGCCGCTGACGCTGCAGGTCTTCCACCGGGAGATCGAGGCCACGATGCTGACCATGCAGGCCGAGGCGGCCCGGGAGTTCACCGCAGAACTGGACGCCGACGTGCGCTACGCGCAGATCCCGGCGCTGCGCCAGCAGGTGGCCGACGAGCAGGCCGTGATCGCCAGCGGCGGCGGCACGGACCCGAACGCCGACCCGCGGGTGGTCGCCGCGCAGGCCGACCGGGACGGCAAGCAGGCGGCGTACGACGCGGCCTCGGCGCAGTCGGCGCAGCTCGCGGCCAAGGCGCAGTGCGAGCTGGACGGCACCTGCGGATCGGGCACGGCGGGGGTCGGGGACGCCTACGTCTCCGCGGCCACCGCGGCCGGGCAGCAGGCGACGGTGCGGGACGCGGCGAAGGCCGCGCTCGACGCCGCGGACGCGGCGCTGGCGCAGGCCCGGACGTCGGCCGAGCGGGACGCCGAGAGCGCCGACGCGCGCAGCGTGGCCCAGGCGCAGTCCGGGCTGGCCGGCGACCAGGCGGACCTGAAGCGGCTGACCGCGGCGCGGGACGCCGAGCAGGCCGGCTTCGAGGCGGAGAACGCGCAGAGCACCGGGATCCTGGCGCGGCTGGAGGCGATGAGCCGGCTGTCCGACGACCGGCCGCTGGTGGGGACGGCGCACCTGATGCTGTTCCTGCTCTTCCTCTCCGTCGAGCTGCTGCCGGTGGTGATGAAGGTGCTGCTGAACTTCGCCGAGCCGGCGGCCTACGACCGGCTGGTGCAGCTGCGGGAGGCCGAGG
Organism: Streptosporangiaceae bacterium; assembly: GCA_025935815.1. GTDB lineage: Bacteria > Actinomycetota > Actinomycetes > Streptosporangiales > Streptosporangiaceae > Trebonia. Next base: position 468 of record JAICUO010000755.1, on the reverse strand, counting down.
AGGTCGAGGGCGAGGAGATCCGCCGGGAGGGACGGCGGCGCGCTCAGCAGGCCCGGGCCGATCTGGTGGTCGCCGCGGAGACCGACCGGATGGCGCGCGAGCTGCTGGACCGGGAGCTCGCGGCCCGGGACGAGGCGGCCCGGGCCGCCGAGGAGGCTGCGCGCCGCAAGCAGGCGAAGGGGCTCAGCCGGGTGCTGCGCGGCCTGGGCTCGCGGGCGGCGAGCACGCTGCGCCCGTCCCGCGGGGCAGGGCAGCAGCCGGCGGTCGACCGGCGCGACGGGACCGTGGACACCGGCGAGCTGGAGCGGCTGCTCGCCGGGCCGTCGGGCATCGGCCTGTGGGGCACGACCCCGATCGACCCGGCGGCCGAGGTGCTCCGCGAGGCCGCCGGCCGGCCCGCCGTCCCGGCGCCCCGGTCGGGCCAGGACGCCGTCCTGGCGGGTGGCCGGGCCGAACGCTGACCGCGCC
>JAICUO010000802.1 GCA_025935815.1 Streptosporangiaceae bacterium | reverse complement strand
GCGGGGACGGCACGGCGACCAGGGCGGGCGGACCGCAGGGCGGTCCGCCCGATGACCGAGGCAGGGCTCGGGCCTTGTGTGCTGAGTTCATTACGGAAGCCTCACGGCGGTTGGCTGTGCCTACGGGTACCATCCCAGTGCCTTCCGATTGCGGGACGGTGGCAGGCTGGCTGTGGACCGGTAGCATCGTCGGCTATACCGGTGGACAGGTCCACGGCCTACTGCGCGAAGGGGCGGCGGGAGGTCTTCATGGGAACGAGTCAGTTCGCGAACTAGGTCCGACGGGCCGCGGGCCATGCCACGGCGGTACGGCTGTTCATCATCGCGCTCAGCTATTACCGGGCGCTGCGCGAGAGCGCCGGGGAGCCACCGGCGGCTGAGGCAGCCGGGCGGATCCTGCCAGATGAGGAACGGCACGTGCAATTCCATGCCCAGCAACTGCGCCGGGAATTCGCCGCGTTGCCAACGTGGTCAAGGCGTCCGGTGTGCTGGATGTGGCAGCTGTTGATGATGGGCACAGCGGGGGTTGTGGTGTTTGACCACGGCGCCGCGCTGGTCCGGCTCAGCCTCGGTTAGCGGGACCGCCGGTGCCGGTCGGCGGCGGCCGTGAACGCCTGGGTGACCCGCGTGCCCCGGAGGGCCTCGGGGCCGGCGGGCAGGCCGGCGACCTCCGGTTCCCCGACGGCGGCGAGGTGCTCCTGGACCTGCCCGGCCAGCGCCAGGAACGACTCGTAGTAGCCAGGCACGGCCACTGGCTCAGCGGGCCCTGTTTGGGCGGACACCGTTTCAGCGGACACCGTTTCAGCGGGTGCCGTCTCCGCGAGCGGGGCGGCGAGCCCCGGGGCGGGGCCGGTCGCGTACTGCGACAGGTCGGGCAGGTCGGTCCGGTCCTCGGGCAGCGTGAGCAGCCCGTGGAAGGGCGGTGACCAGCGGTCCCGCGCGGTCAGCGGCTCCTGGCCGGGGGCGAACACGGCCCGCAGCGTCGCCGGGATGCTGGCGTGATCCCGCGCCCGCGAATCGACCGCGCCCGCCCGGATCCGGGGCGAGATGACCACCGCCGGGACCCGCGGGCCGAGCATGGTGAAATCGAACGCGGCGGTCTTGCGGTACAGCAGCGCCCGCTGCACCCGGCCCACCATGCTGACCTCACCGCCCGGGCCGGGCACGTCCGCCGGCGGCGGGACATGATCGTAAAGGCCGCCGTGCTCGTCGTAGGTGATCAGCAGCAACGTCTTGGCGAACACCCCGGGGCGTGCCCGCAGCGCCTCGTAGATGGTGGCGATCAGGCGCTCGGCGCGGGTGAAGTCCGATTCGCCGCTCAGCCGGAAGTCGTCGTAGGCGGCGTCGCTGACCAGGTTGTTCTCGGGATGCTGGCTGTCGCTGCGGTCCGGGGCGCCGATCACCGGCGCGTGGTCGAGCGTGTGCAGCGGCGGGCGGTGGTTGGGCTCGATGAACGTGTAGGCGGTCAGCTCGCCGGCGGCGACGTGGCTGGCGAAGCGGTTCACCGGGAACCACTTCGCGTGCCGCTCCGGGGTGTCCCAGAGGGCGGGGAACGCCCACGCCTGCGGGGTGTCGTCGTAGAAGATCCGCCAGTCGGCGCCGGCGCTCTCGAGCAACTCGAAGATCGTTCGGTTGGTGTACGGGCGGACCTCGATCTGGGTCTGGCCGTCCGAGGTCGCCGCGTGCGCGAAGTTCCGGTTCGGCCAGGTCTCGCCGGGCACCGAGCAGAACCAGCGGGAGCACACCGCGAACTCGGTCGCCAGCCGGGCCAGCACCGGCACGTTCTCCGGCGGCTGGCAGGCCATGGCCAGCGGGCCGCGGCCTTTGACGCCGGAGCCGCCCCCGGCCAGCAGGCCCCGGGCCCAGTTGGCCAGCGGCCCGAACAGCCCGCCGAAGACCGGCGGGTCCAGGTTCCGGGCCTTGCGCTCGTAGCTGCGCACGAAGCCCTGGTTGGTCGGCTGGCCGCCGCGCGGCGCCAGTTGCGCCATCACCGCGTCGTGTGAGTGATCCGGCCCGGCCGGCAGCACCTGCTTCGCGGTCGGCGACGCCGCCACCGCCGGCCCGCGCCGCCACCCCGGGTTGCTGTGCTCGTGGCCCAGCAGGCCGTCGAACGCCGGATCAGGATGCGGCACGTAGCCAAGCAGGTGGTCAAAGGACCGGTTCTCCAGCATCAGCACCACGACATGCGCGATCTCGGCCATCGGCTCGCCCCGTCCCCATCGCCCCGTCTCCATCAGCCCAGGGGCCATCGTACGCGGGCGGGCGCCAGGTCATCGTTCCGTGGCCGCGTCGAGGACGGGCTTCAAGTCGATGACCGGCGTCTTGTCCAGGGCTTCCAGGGGCCGCACCCGGATCCGCGACCCCTCGGTGGCGAGGACCTGGACCCGGTGCAACCCGATGGGATTGGGGCGGTCGGGGGAACGGGTGCTGAAGACCCCCGCCGGCGGCCGCGCCGGGTCGTCACGCGGCCGGGTGACCAGCACGTCCCGGTCAGCCCGGTCCAGCCAGGTCAACACGATGAGCCAGGCGCCCGGGGCGATGTCGCGCAGCCCCTCCGTCACCCGGGGCTCGAACACGAGCCAGGCGTCCGTGCCGCCCTCGTCTCCTTGCCGGGGCGCCTGCGCCCGCTCGGTCAGCGGGGATTCCACCCAGCCGATGGGCTCTACCTGGAAGCCAGTCATGTCCGCCCTCATCCGCGTTGTCGGGCGTCCGCCGGAGCTGCGGGCCGCAATCCCACTATGCCAGCGCCGTTGCCGGGAAAATGGCTTGTCAGGGTCTGGTGTCATGGTGCTATGCCGCATGCCGTCACGCTGATCCGCTCCCGCTCGCTGTCCGATGTCGCCGAGTACGCGTACGCGGCCACCGCGCCCGCCGGGGCGCGGCTGATCTTCCTGGCGGGGGCGTGCCCGCTGAACGAGGACGGGTCCACCGCGGCGCCCGGAGACTACGCCGGCCAGGCCGCCAAGGCATTCGCGAACATGCGCGTGGCCCTGGCCGACGCGGGCGCGCAGGTGCGCGACGTCATCAGCACGCGGGTCCTGGTGGCCTCGGCCCGCCGGGAGGACCTGGTCACCGCGTGGCAGGTGGTGCGGGACGCCTTCGGCGACCACGACGCGCCGAGCACCCTGATTGGCGTCACCGTGCTCGGGTACGCCGGCCAGCTCGTGGAGATCGAGGCGGTCGCCGCCGTCCTCGGTTAGCACCGTCCTCGGTTAGCGCGTGCGACCGCCGCCGCGCCGGTCATTACGATAAGAGCGTG
>JAICUO010000625.1 GCA_025935815.1 Streptosporangiaceae bacterium | reverse complement strand
CTTGACGCGCGGCGACTTCACGTTGGTCAGCTCGGATCCGGCCATGCTCTCCCCTGATGATCTGTACGGCCGGTCGCACCGGCCACGTGCCCGGTCGTGACGCCTGCGCATACAGCAAAGGGCCCACCATCAGGTGGGCCCTCGGCTAGAGCCTCGCCGGGCTCCTCTGTCAAGCGCCTCAGCTCGCGGCCGGGGCGTTCACGTTCGCCGGCAGCGCCTTCTTGGCGGCCTCGACGAGCGTGGCGAAGGTCTGGCTGTCGTTGACCGCGAGGTCGGCCAGGACGCGGCGGTCCACCTCGACGCCCGCGGCCTTGAGGCCCTGGACGAAGCGGTTGTAGGTCATGCCGTTCGCCCGCGCCGCGGCGTTGATGCGCTGGATCCACAGCCGGCGGAAGTTGCCCTTGCGGTCCTTGCGGTCGCGGTAGGCGTAGGTCATCGAGTGGAGCATCTGCTCCTTGGCCTTGCGGTACAGCCGTGAGCGCTGCCCGCGGTAGCCCTTCGCCCGCTCGAGGGTAACCCGGCGCTTCTTCTGGGCGTTGAGCGCCCGCTTCACGCGTGCCATCTGCGTGTCCTCCTAAAGTCGTCTCAGTCTTCGTCGTCGCGTCGCAAGCTTGCCTGCCGCAGGTTCCCGGAGCCGGGAGGTAGCGCTAGCGGCCGAGCAGCTTCTTGATCTCGCGGACGTCGTTCTTGGCGAGCTCCCGCTCGCCCGCCAGGCGCCGCGTGACGCGGGAGGACTTGTGCTCGAGCAGGTGGTTGCGGTTAGCGCGCCGCCGCATGATCTTGCCGGTGCCGGTGACCTTGAACCGCTTGCTGGTCCCGCTGTGGGTCTTCATCTTCGGCATGGTCGCCGTCTCCAATCCGTCGGTCGCTGCCCGGGGGCAGCCATCATCAGCGACGCGGGGCCTTAGCCCCGCGCCGCGTCAACCTCAGCGCGCTACGCGTCGCTCGGCGCTGGCGCCTGGGCGGGTGCCGCCTCCGCCGGGCGCTGCGGGGGCACTGGACGTGCCTGCGGCGCCGGGGCTGGCTTGCTGCCCTGCTCCTTCTTCGGGTGCGGCCCGATCACCATGATCATGTTGCGCCCGTCCTGCTTGGCCTGCGACTCGACGAAGCCGAGCTCCTGAACGTCGTCAGCCAGCTTCTGCAGGAGCCTGAATCCAAGCTCTGGCCGGGACTGCTCCCGGCCGCGGAACATGATCGTCACCTTGACCTTGTCGCCCGCCTTGAGGAACCGCTCGACGTGGCCCCGCTTGGTGCCGTAGTCGTGCGGGTCGATCTTCGGGCGGAGCTTGATCTCCTTGACGATCGTCTGGGTCTGGTTCTTGCGCGATTCCCTGGCCTTGACCGCGGATTCGTACTTGAACTTGCCGTAGTCCATGAGCTTGCAGACCGGGGGCCGCGCGGTGGGCGCCACCTCGACCAGGTCCAGGTCGGCTTCCTGGGCGAGCCGGAGCGCCTCGGTTATAGAGACGATTCCGATCTGCTCACCCTTGGCACCGACGAGCCTGACTTCCGGAGTGCGGATGCGCTCGTTGATACGCGTTTCGGCGCTGATGTGACCTCCATAGGCCTTGTCCACAGCCGCCGGCCTTTCCGACGGCGCTGTCTTTCAGCGGTGCTGTCTTTCAGCGGTGCTGTCTTTCAGCGGTGCTGTCTTTCAGCGGTACTGCCGTGTAGCAGCACAGGTGCCGTGACCGCGCCTAACGGAAAAGCCCCGCGAGGCGCTGTTCCCGTTCCGCCGAGAGGATCTCGACGAGACAGGTGCGCTGCGGGGCACCACAACAACGGCAAGGTCTGCGGTGTTCCCCCGCATATGCGTGGAAACGCGCCCGCAGTCGCGCCGCACCGAACCCGCTAGCCTCACGGCCAACCAGGTGGGAGGTGGTCCTCCGCTTGCATGCCTGGCACGCGTGCCCGAGAGCACGGTGTACCAGGCCGGTCACCGACAACAGTAGCAGCAAATGAGCCGAGTGTGGTATTCCGCGCTGCCCTTTGCGGGCGGCACGGTCACTGAGCTCGTCTCCCCTGCCTCCTGGCAGAAGGCCGGCGCCGCTGCGCCCCGCGTCCCCTGGTGGCGTAAGTGATCGCCAGGACCGCCGTCGCGAGCATCAGCAGCCCGGCGACCCCGTTGACGGCGACCGCCGCGCTCGAATAATCCCAGCCCTCGGTGATGATCTGCGCGAAGTGCAAGAACATGCTCACGGTCCACCCGATCAGCATGACGCCGCCGGCCACGCGGGCCCGCAGCCCCAGCGCGCACAGCGCGGTGAGCAACGAGACGACCAGCCCGGCTTCGATGAAGGCGATGAACGGGTAGTCGGTGGACCAGAACGGGCCGGCCCCCCAGCCGGACCCGTATTCGTCGCCGTGCAGATGGTACAGCCGGTTCGCCCACACGCTGGCCCACGCCAGTGGCGCCAGCACCGTAAACACCACCAGCAGCACCGGGATGCTCCGGGGCGGGGCCCAGGGGCCCCGGCCATAGATCCGGCGCACGGCCACGAGCAAGGTGATCGCGGCGGCCGCGCCGACCACATCGCCGATCGCACCCCCCGCGAACGCCGCCTTGGCGTGGTTGCTGTGGTCGGCCGCGAACTCGTGGTAGCCGGGAATGGCGAGCACGTCGTAAACCACGCCGGCCATGGACAGGAACGTCGTCCCGAGCACGAACGGCAGCAGCGGCCGCCGGATCCGGCGGGCGACCAGCGCGGTGAGCGCCCCGATCATGAGGACGGCCTGCGCACCGTAGGCGAACACGGCGCTCGTGCCGGGCGGGGGGCTCTCGTTCACCGCCAGTCCGCCGATGTAGCCGACCGCGGAGATGATGGCCAGGATCAGCCCGGCCACCGCCGGGCCATCCTTGCCGGCGGGCGGCGGTGACGGGCTTGGCTGCGGGGACGGCCGCGGCGCGCCCGGCTGCGGGGTGATACCCCCGGGAGGCGATTGCGAAGGGTAAGCCCACGGCGCCGGCTGCCCTTGCTGAGGCTGCACTGCTTGCGGCTGCACTGCTTGCGGCTGCACTGCTTGCGGCTGCACTGCTTGCGGCTGCACTGGCGGCGGCGGCGTGCTGATCGTCTCCGGGTACGGCGGCGCGGGCACCCCCTTCGGCGGCGACGCCACCGTCACCGGATGCGACGGCGTAACCACCGGCACCGGCGGCGCGGGGGTCTGCGGCGGCGGCGCCGGCATCACCGCTGCCTGCATCACCGCTTCCTGCATCACCGCTTCCTGCGACACCGCTTCCTGCGACACTGCCACGACGCCCCCGAACGCGCTGGCCGCCGACGCCGTCGCCCGCAACTCCACCGCGATCGCGGACGCGTCCGGGCGTCCGGCCGGGTCCTTGGTCAGCAGCCTGGTGAGCATGACGGCCAGCGGCCCGGCGTGCACTGGCGCCGCCGGGTCGCGGGCCAGGATCGCCGTGACGATCGCGGTCAGCGTCGGCCCGTCGAACGGCAAGGTGCCCTCGACCGCCGCGTACATCGTCGCCCCGAGCGACCACATGTCGGCCGGCGCGCCCGCCTGGGTGCCCTCCAGCTGCTCGGGCGCCATGAAATGCGGCGTCCCCATCACGGTGCCGGTGCTGGTCAGCCGGCTGGCCGCGTCGACCATCCGGGCGATGCCGAAGTCGGTGACCAGCACCCGGTCCCCGGACAGCAGCACGTTGTCCGGCTTCAGGTCCCGGTGCACGATCCCCGAGGCGTGGGCATGCGCCAGCGCGTCGGCGATCTTGGCGCCGATGTCGGCCACCCGCTCCCACGGCAGCCGGGTGCCATTCGCGATCGTCGCCCCCAGGGACTTGCCCGGCACGTACTCCATCACGATCCACGGCACGCCGTCATGCTGGACGACGTCGTGAATGGTGACCACGCACGGATGATTCAGCCGGGCCGTGGACTGCGCCTCGCGCGTGGTCCGCGCCAGCAGGCCAGTCCGCTCCGCCGCCGACAGGTGCGCGGGCAGGAGAACCTCCTTGACCGCGACATCCCGATTCAGTACCTGGTCATGACCACGCCAAACGCGGCCCATTCCGCCCTGGCCAATGGCCTCGGCCAGCCGGAAACGCCCGCCGATAACAGTGCCGCCCCCACCCTGCATGCAGCGAGCATAGAGGCAGCTGACTCTGCGCAATAGCACTGGGATGACATCGTGACATTCCCGGCAACAAGGCAGGCATTGACTGCGCGTCAGGCCCTTAGGGCCCTTAGGGTCGGGCCTAGTACTACAACAGCGTGGCGATCTGTTGCTGGCGATGCTGCGGGGGCACCCGGGGCCACGGTGACGTCGTGGGACGGCCGCTCGCGTCATGATCATCGCGAGTGCCGTGAGTTATGCCGCGAAACGCGGCATAACTAACGGCACTCGCGGCGGGCCGGGGCTCGGGGGGCTGCCCGCCCGCGAACGAATCGGATATTCAGCGCATTTTGCGACGCCGCCATGACCCGGGACGCCGTTGTAGTAGTAGTACTAGCTAGGCGACGACGCGGTTGCGGAAGGTCCGCACGCCCCAGGAGGCGAAGACGATCGTGCCGCCGACCAGGGCCAGCAGCACCGCCCAGACCG
>JAICUO010000557.1 GCA_025935815.1 Streptosporangiaceae bacterium | reverse complement strand
GCCCAGGATCGCCCGGATGACCGAGCGCACGCACGTGCTGATCCGGCTCAAGAGCGACATCCCGCTGCGGCGGACCTCGGAGATCCTGCCCGACGGGTCCTACCGGGCGGAACTGTCCGGCGACGGCGCCATCGTCCCCGTCCGCGTCATCGAGTACTTCACCGACGTGGAAGGCCAGGACGTCCCGGAGATGTTCTGCCTGGTCACCGACCTCATGGACTGGGGAGAGTACCCGGCCCCCGAGCTCGCCGCCCTTTACAGGTGGCGGTGGGACGGGTCGGAGACCGCCTTGCGGGAGGCCAAGGCGCCGCTGCGCGGCGCCGGCCCCGGCACGGGGCCGATGCTCCGCTCAGGCTCCCCGGGCCTGGCCCGGCAGGAGCTCGCCGCCTGGGCCGCCGGCACCGCCATGACCCGCGGCGTCATCCTCGCAGCAGCCCGCACCGCCCGCCCGGCACGGAAGGGACGCCGGGCCGGGCTCGAAGTCCGGCCCCGCGACCTGTCCTTCGCCCGCGCCCTCCGCGCGGTCCTGTCCGCGATCCGCCTCGGGCACGACCGCTTCCAGGCCCTGACCAGGGAAATCTCCGGCCTCCGGAACGTCGTCGACCGCGACCGGCACCGCGCACGCAAGTCCAAGTCTCCCTCGCCCTTCCCGCACGCCACCGCGAAGGACACCGCCACCCGGATCGCCCCCGCCATCATCACCATGGCCAACGCCCCCGCCTGACCAGCTAAAAACCCCGCAAAACCCCTCGAAGCAGAATCCCTGCCCGGGCCGTGGACCCGGCCGCTCCCGGCACGGCACGCCGGCCTTCAGCAATCCCTCCAGAAGGCAGCTACCCACAGTAGCCAAAAACGGGAACTGCGCACAACCGGTCAAACATCTAAAGCCCATGTCATTGCCCCGCTGGTGGCCGGTTAAAAGTCCCCACCCCTCGGGTTGATTAGTGCTTCTTCAGGGTGGTTCCTCCTTTGGCCCGGGCCTGGCGCATGCGGTAGGAGTCGCCGCTGGTGACCACGACGCTGGCGTGGTGCAGGAGCCGGAAGCGCGCGGGTTCCGGGGATCTGGGAGCCTGCTCGCGGGGAACCCGACCGTCGATTGCGATTGCGGGGAGAGCGGTGACCGGGTTCGCGGGATCCGGGCGGTTATCAGCATGCAGGGAACTGGCGCTGGCCGGAGGCGTGGAGGGCAGCCTGGACCAGCAGTCCCACGTTGCGGTCGTCGATGCCGATGATGGCGTCGCCGAGGATGACGGGCGTCTGCCCGGCGAGGCTGGACGCCAGGGTGAGCATTCTGCGTTCCCCGCCTGAGCATGGGAGACCACCTGTTTCCAGCGCGCAGGCTGCGGTTTCCCAGTCGATTGCCGCTGTCCCGGTGCCGTACTCGATGAAGCGGGCGAAGTCGTCGCGGGTGAGCCAGGTGCCGTGGGCGATGATCAGGCCGGCGGCGGCCTCGAGGGCGTAGAGGCCTGCGGCTCCGGCCCGGAGCGCGGCGGGCAGTGACGGGGCGGTCATGAGTCTCCTCGGGGTTACCGCGGCATGGCGGGACCGCGGTCGGGATGGGCTGCCTGGACGTACTTCATGGCGGGGTGAGCGGACAGGCCGAACACGCGCATGAGGTGGACGGGGTCGGCGGTGTGCCTGGCCTCGTCCAGGATCCGGTCCTGCCGGACTTTGGACGGGGCGAGGCCGAGCCCGGAGAAGATGGTGTCGATGGCGGTAAGGGAGACCGGCGGGCCGGCGGTGTCCTCGGCGGTCTGCCTGTTGACGAGCAGGTAGGGGTTCGCGGTGAGCGGCCAGCGGAGGCGGCGTTCGCGGAGCCAGCCGGTCATGAGCGTGCGGGTGAGCTCGTCGAGGTAGACGGTGTGCGTTCCGGTGGGGCGGCGGACGGCGAGCTGGCCGCGGGGCAGGTGGAGGTTCTCCAGCAGCAGGAGGGTTGTTTCTTTCTTGCCGAGCCCGTGGATGGCGATCAGGGCGACGGCGACCTTGGCGACCGGGATGCCGGCCCGGTCGATCAGCCCGCGGAGCAGGTCGGTCGGGATCGGGGCGGGCAGCCGCCGCATGGACGGCAGGGTGATTCCGCTGGTCGGGTCGCGGAAGATGACCCGTTCCTGCTTGAGTGCCCGGAACAGGCTGCGCAGGGCGGGCAGCAGGTTGTGCGCCGTGACGCCTGGGCGGTGGCCGAGCGCTTCCTGGACGTCGTCCCTGGTGATCTCGCGCAGGCTGGTCACGCGCTGGCCCCATTCGGCCAGGACCGGGCAGAAGCAGTTGAGGTAGCTGCGGACCGAGGAGAACGGCAGTTCCCGGTGCGCCCGGCGGCCTTGACCGCGGACGACTTTCACCCACTGGCGGACCTCGTCGGCGATGCCGCCGGGAAGTGCGTCGATGTGGTGGTTGATGGTGCGCTCGACGGCGGTGCCCGGCCGGGCGGGGTCGGGGATGACCATGCCGCGGTCGCGGAGGAACGCCAGGACTCGCCGGATGGTGGTGCTGGGGCGGGCGTGCAGTGCCCTGATGTCGGCCTCGGGGACTGGGGCGTCGGCTCCGAGCCAGGCCAGCAGGATGCGCAGGGTCTTTGTCGCGTTGTTGCGCGAGGCGCTGGTCCAGCCGGCGGCCCGGGCTTGCCGGCCGAGCTCGTGGACGAGGGCGCTGGCCTCGGGGGTGAGGGCGGGCAGCTGGTCGAGTTCCCCGGCGTTCAGGAAGCTCCAGTCGCGGCGGGCGTTGAACAGGATGCCCTGCGCGGGATCGACCAGGTGCGGCGAGGCCGCCTGCGCCGGCGGCGTGCGGCGCAGGCGCCGGGGCTCGATCGCCAGCCGGGCGGTGCCGATGCCGGCGGGAGCCTGCTTGTCCTTGCGGTTCGCGGGCAGTACCAGTGACGATGCCCGTGGCAGGCGCACCCCGGGCAGGAGGAACGCGAGCTGGAGCGGCCGTCCGGGCTTCGGATGCAGGATCCAGCCGGGGTCCTCGGAGCGGACGATCAGCAGGCAGGGGCGGCAGAGGCCGTCGAGGCTGACGTGGCTTACCCGGCTGCAGTGCTGGCAGGCGGCCTGGCCGGGGAAGGCCCGGCGCCACTTGGAGCAGGCAGCGCAGCAGGTGTACTGCCTCATCTGGCCCCAGCCGAGGCAGAGCGGGCACTGGCCGACCGGCCATCTCCTCTTGTCTTCCGGCATGGTCAGTTCGGCGGCAGTGACCGGCGGGATCCGCCTGCCCGCGGCGACGGACGGCCGGGACCGCCGGGCTGTCCGCCTGCCCCGGCCGCTTTCTGCTCCTGCTCCCCGCCGCCGGCGCCGGCGAGGGGCTCGGCCTCGAGCAGGTCGGCGACGGTGCATCCCAGGGCGGCGCAGATCTTGTCCAGGTCGTCAAGCCGGACGGAGATCGGCTTGCCGCTCCAGAGGGCGGCGACCTTGGACAGCGAGGGCGTGAACTCCACTTCCTCGAAGGCTTTCAGCAGGTCAGCGGGCCGCCAGATGTCGCGTTTGGCGGCTGCCCAGCGCAGGTTCCACTTCATCGCAGGCTCCCCTTGTCGGTCGTCAGTCGCTGCACCGCCCGGCCTGCGGCGGCCAGCCCGGCTGTTTCCGGGTCGGCGTGGGCGGTTGCCAGGTAGGAAACCGTGGTGGTCGGCCGGTCGTGGCCGAGCAGCTTCTGCACCTCCCAGAGCGACATGCCGCGCTCGTAGTTGTGGGTCGCCGCAGCATGGCGGAGGAGATGGGGATGCAGATGCCGGACCGGGCCGGACAGGAACCGGTCGCCGGCGGCCTGCAGTGCCTTCCGGAACGTCGGCGGCGTGACCGCGATCCCCGGTGACGGCACGTTCAGCGCCGACACGGCCTGCGGGATGCGCTCGGAGGGGAACAGCGGAGCATCCGGGTCATCAGGGTCGTCGCAGAACCCTCCGCGGACGTCCTCGATCCACCACCACAGCAGTGCCCGGCCCTCGTCGAACATGTAGGCCTCCCGCTGGCGGGGCCCGGATCCGCGGGCGCCCTTGCCGTTGACCAGGAACCGTCCCCACTGCCCCGATTCCCAGTGCAGGTCGCCGATCCGGACGCCGCACAGCTCGGCGGCACGGACCCCGGAGATGTAGGTGAGCTTGCCCATCACGTAGTCGCGGCGGGCGACGGCGGGCTTGCGGGCAGCCTCGAGCGATTCGCGCCAGCGGGCGAAGAACTCCCGCAGCGCCCGCGGCGAGGGCGGGACCCGCAGGCCGAAGTCACCGCGATGCCGGGGCCGGTTGAACGGGTCGACCGGCGATTCCACGGCCAGCCCGTAGCGGCGGGAGACCTCGCCCGCATACCGCTGTTCCAGGAAGGCGAAGTAGCCGTCGATCTGGTTCATCTTCCGCCGCACCGTGGCACTCGAGCGCTTGCCCTCCCCGGCGAAGTACTTATCACCGTGGCGGGGGGCCAGCCGCCACGGGGCCAGGCCGTAATGCTCGCAGACCTCGATGACCGGCTTGACCAGGCCCTCTAGCGTGGCCTGCGCCAGCCCGGCGGCATCGCGGGCCCACTGGTACTCGGCGATGGTGTCCAGGAAGAAGCCTTCCTCGTCGCCCTCGCTGATCTCGGCGGCCTTGCGCCGCTGCAGCGTGACGATGTCGGCCAGGCCCGGCTCGACCGCCGCCGGGCTGTCGTCGTGCTGGCCGCCGCCGGCATCCGGCAGCGGCACCACGGACAGCAGGCGACTCCTGGAATCACTCACGGAGCGTGAGATTACACGAGTTACTCCGGGAATCCCGGTAAGACTCGCAGAATCCCGCAGCGCTGCCGATGGGAGGCAAGGCAGGCGCTGACCTGCTGAGATGCGGCTAAACGGCTATGACCGGGCTCCGGGAACCCGCGCGTACTCCGGTTGTCGAGGGCGGCGGCGGCGAGCATGGGGTCGCCGAGCCGCTCGGCCCAGGACGCGATCCCGACGTGGGACGTGGTGATGATGCTGCCCTTGAGGTAGCGGGCGTTGATGACCTCGAACAGCAGGGAGCGGGCCTCCTCGTCCAGGATGCGGTAGCCGAGCTCGTCGATCACCAGGAGCCGCGGGCTGGTGTAGTAGCGCAGGGCGGAGGCGAAGCGGTGCTCGGCGATCGCGCGGCGCAGGCGGCGGGTCATGTCCTCGCAAGTGGTGAACAGGACCTTGTGGCCGGCCTCGGCGGCTTCGCGGGCCAGCGCGACCGACAGCATCGTCTTGCCCACTCCCGGGGGGCCGATGAACAGGATGTTCGCGGCCTCGTCGAGGAACCGCAGGGTGGCGAGCTCGCGGATGAGGTTCTGGTCG
>JAICUO010000988.1 GCA_025935815.1 Streptosporangiaceae bacterium | reverse complement strand
GGGGTGGGCGTCAGCGTTTTGCGCGGGGTGCTAGAGTGGGGCGAGGCGACGGGGTTGACGGGGGAGGCGGCGGATGGGGCAGATCGACGAGCGGGCCTGGACGGAGCTGAACGGGGCGGTGCAGCAGGAGCTGGTGGCCTGGCGGGCGGCGCATCCGCGCGCCACGCTGGCGGAGATCGAGGCGGCGGTGGCGGCGGCGCTGGCGCGGGTGCAGGCGCAGTATCTGCGCGACCTGGTGGCGGCCAGCCCGCTGGCCGACATGGCGGGCTTGTCGGGGGCGGCGCGGCGCTGGCGGCGCGCGGGCGGCACGAGCGGCGGGTGCTGACGCCCGGGCAGCCCGAGCCGCTGGCGATCCGGCGCAGCTACGCGGTCTGCCCCGCCTGCGGGCGGGGCCTTTTCCCCCCTGGATGAGGAGCTGGGCCTGCTGCCGGGGAGCCTGAGCCCGACCCTGGCGGCGGGGGTGACGCGGCTGGGGGCCTGGATGCCGTTCGCCCGCGCCGCCGGGGAGGTGGCCTTCTTCTGGCGGGTGCCGCTGAGCGAGCCGACGGTGCGCCGGGCGACCGAAACGGCGGGGGCGGCCTACGTGGCGGTCCAGGCGGCGGCGGTCGCGGCCCTGGCCGGCGATGCCACCCCGCCGCCGGTCGGCCCCGCCGTCCAGTTGCTGAGCGCGGACGGGGCGCTGGTGCCGCTGGTCGGGCGCGGCCAGTGGGCCGAGGCCAAGACGCTGACCGTCGGGACGGTCCAGCCGCCCGAGTGGCACCCGCAGGAGGGCTGGCGGGTCCGCACCACGGACCACTCCTACTTCTCGCGCCTGGCCGACCACCGCACCTTCGCCGAGCAGGCCCTGGTCGAGACGACCCGGCGCGGCGTCACCACGGCCGGGACGGTGGTCGGGGTGGTCGACGGGAGCGCCTGGCTGCAGGGCTTCCTCGACTATCACCGCCCCGACGCGGTGCGCGTGCTGGACTTCCCCCACGCCGTCGGGCACCTGGCCGCGGCGGCGCAGGCCACGTTCGGGGCCGAGAGCGCGCCGGGGGCGGTCTGGCTGGAGGCCCAGGCGCGCGAACTGCTGCACGGCGACCCGGCGGAGGTGCTGATCGCGCTGCTGGACCTGCCCGCGCGGCGGGCCGCCGACCCCGCCGCCGCCCGCGCCGCGCGCGACGCCACGCTGGGCTACCTGGCCGGGCGCTGGGACCACATCCAGTACGCCCGCTTCCAGGCGGCGGGCTACCCGGTCGGCAGCGGGGCGATGGAGAGCGCCAACAAGCTGGTCGTCGAGGCGCGGCTCAAGGGCGCGGGCATGCACTGGGCGCGCCGCCACGTCGACGGCATGCTGGCCCTGCGCACGGCCGCCTGCGCCGACCGCTGGGCCGAGGCCTGGCCCCAGATCGCCGCCCACCGCCGCCAACAGGCGGTGGCCCGGCCCGCTCGACCGCCGGTCGCGCCCGCCGGTGCCGGGGCCACCCGGCACCCACCGTCGGCCGGGCGCGGCAGCGCCGCCATCCCGCACCTGCCCCCCGAGCGCCCGCCCGGTCGCCACCCCTGGCGCTACCCGCTCCTCCCCGGCGGGCGCGCCCGCCAGCCGCCCCTCGCCGCCCCACCCGACGCAAAACGCTGACGGCCACCCGATGGCAGCACGCTGCTTGACCTCGTCCTAGCCGGGCTTTATCCTGGACACACGGAAGGTCTGCTGTGGCTGCTGGCGGCGCGTCGCCCTGCGGGGT
>JAICUO010000398.1 GCA_025935815.1 Streptosporangiaceae bacterium | reverse complement strand
CAGCACCAGCAGCAGGGTGCCGGCGGTCAGCAGCCCGGTGATCCACGCCGTCCGCTCGGCGGCCTGCTGGTCGGCCACGCTCCGGTCGACGATCCCCTGGGCCAGGTGCGATTCGACCGTTCCCAGTTGCGAGATCGCGAGGTTCGCGACGTTGTTCCACTGCGCGGCCGCGTCGGCGTACTCGAACTGCTTGCCCAGGTCGAGGTTTTGCTTCCCGGTGACGTAGTCCTCGTCCGTGTGCACGCTGGCATTGGGCTGCAAGAAGGCGGTGGTCTGGAGCTCATTTTGCTGGCTGGGCGTCGCCGATCCCTGGAAGGACCCCAGGAACCCGGCCTCCTGCGTCTCCGAGGTGGACAGCGCCTGGAAGGTCGGCCTCATGGCCTGCACGGCATTCGCGTTCATCTTGCCGCCGGGTCCCGCATACGCGCCCGGGTGCAGGGCGTAGCTGGTGAGCGCCGCCCACAGGATGGCGCGCTGCTGCGATGCCTGGTCCTTGGCCCGGGAGAGCGCTCCCATCGACCGGACGTCCGTGGTGAGCACCGTGTCCGGGGAGTTCTGCCCGATCACGTCGTTGACCTGGAACAGCAGGGAGATCACCAGCGAGTAGTCGCCGATCGGGAGGAGCTGGGCTCCGTCCGGGGCCGCGGTTCCGGTTGACCCCGCAGTGCTCCGGGTAGCCGCGAGGGTGGCGATGACCTGCTGCTCGGCCGTGGTGACGGCGGTCTGGGTGGCCGCCGGGTAGGAGCCGTCAATGCCCGCCGCGAGCGCCGTGAACTGGCCCGCCGCCACCCCGGTGATCCCCTGGGAGCCGTCGCTGGCCGACCCGTACCACTGGGCCAGGTCCGCTGCCAGGGTTAGGCCGCTGCCGTCGTGCTTGGCGAGGTCCATGGCCGTCTGGGCCCGCTCGTTCTCCAGGGCCTGCGCCAGCGCGATCGACTGCTGCCCGAGCCGCGCGAGCTTCGTGGTCTGCCCGAACCGGTGGGCCTGGTTCACCGCGGAGGCCACCTGCAGCCCGCCGAAGACCAGCCCCATGAGGACGGCCAGCACGATGACGGCGAACAAACGCCAGGCCACCGGCCAGTTCGCCAGGGCGATCGGCCTGGGTGCGCCGCGGGGCCAGCCGCCATTATGCGGCGCCGCGTGCGCGCCCGACGCGGTAATCGGGCGTCTCCTGGCCATCTTGCCGGAGTTGACCGGCCTGCCGTTACCAGCCTCCGGCAGCCTGGCCGCTGCCGGTTGTCCTTGGTGCCCCATCGCTTGGTCCTGCGGAGTTATGCGTTCCATGAGAACGCTGGCCATCGATGACGTGAAAGTGTGACTTATGCGTCACTCTAGACCGGATGCACGTGCGGCACGGGCTGAATCGCGATCTATCGATTAATTCGGGACTGTTTCCTGTATAACGCCACAGAACCGGCACCCTACCTGCGCAAGCGCCACGACAGCGAAACTATCGCCGCCGCTCCTCGTGCAATCCCATGGGAGGGCAAGCGCTTACCAGGGCATTGCTCGAACGCGGATTCGTTCCCTGGCCGCGACATGCGAAATAGTGAGCGGAAAGCATATAGCATAGATATCTATAAATTCATAAGAGAGGACTTCGGCCGTAACGCTCCGTGCCGACTCGCCCGTGCAGCCCCCCCTCGCGGCGGTCTCGCGAGCGGCCGCCGGGGCCGGCTTTAATCCGTTGCGCCGCGGGCGCCGCCTGGCGCACCCTTGTCCCGTGTTCCGGCTCGCCGTCATCCTCGGTACCGCGCTCGCGTGCGCGGCGATGACGGCTGCCTCCGATCTCCTGCGAATCTGACCCTTCCCCGTTCGCATCCCTGACCCGGCGGGGGAGGGTGGCACTCCGCCCGCGCGCCGGGCGGAGCGCGGGTCAGCCAGGAAACGAGGAGGACATAGGAGCAACCAGTCATGACCAAGCAGGTCTACGTCCGCGACAAGCCGCACCTCAACATCGGCACGATGGGGCACGTCGACCACGGGAAGACCACGCTCACCGCCGCGATCACGAAGGTGCTGGCTGACCGCGGCATGAGCGACTACGTGCCGTTCGGGCAGATCGACCGCGCGCCGGAGGAGGCCCAGCGGGGCATCACCATCAACATCGCGCACGTCGAGTACCAGACCGCGACCAGGCACTACGCGCACGTTGACATGCCCGGCCACGCTGATTACGTGAAGAACATGATCACCGGCGCGGCGCAGGTCGACGGCGCGATCCTGGTGGTCTCGGCGCTCGACGGCGTGATGCCGCAGACGCGGGAGCACGTCGTGCTCGCCCGGCAGGTGGGCGTGGCGCACATCGTCGTCGCGCTCAACAAGGCCGACGCGGCCGACGAGGAGATCGCCGGGCTCGTCGAGCTGGAGGTGCGCGAGCTGCTGTCCGCCTACGGGTACCCCGGCGACGAGGTCCCCGTGGTGCGGGTCTCCGGGCTGGCGGCGCTGTCCGGCGACGCGCGCTGGGTCACCTCGGTCGAGCACCTGCTCGACGCGATCGACGCTTACGTCCCGGTGCCGGAGCGGTACGTCGACGCCCCGTTCCTGATGGCCGTGGAAAACGTCTTCACGATCACCGGCCGGGGTACGGTCGTCACCGGAGCGATCGAGCGCGGCCGGGTGCGGGTCGGCGACAACCTGGAAGTCGTGGGCCTGGCCGACAAACTGGCCTGCGTCGTCACCAGCGTCGAGACGTTCGGCAAGACGATGGACAGCGCCCAGGCCGGAGACAACGCGGCGTTGCTGCTGCGCGCTGTCCGCCACCACCAGGTACGCCGCGGCCAGGTGCTCGCCGCGCCGGGCAGCCTGGCGGCGCACCGGCGGTTCACCGCGACGCTCTACCTGCTATCGGAGGCCGAGGGGGGCCGCAAGACCCTCGTGCGCTCGGGTTACAGCCCGCAGTTCTTCGTCCGCACCACGGGCGTGTCCGGCGTGCTGGACCTTGGCGTGTCGGCGGCGGCCCGGCCCGGTGACACCGCGGAGGTCACCGTCGAGCTCGGCAAGCCGGTGGCGCTCGACGCGGGCCAGACCTTCGCCATCCGCGAGGGCGGCAAGACCGTCGGCGCCGGCACGGTCAAGGCCATCCTCGACTAGGAGCCGGTCACCGCGAGACCTGACGGCGGGGACCCGGCGACCCCCGGGTCCCCGCCGTCAGCCTGCCGTGCTTATGGTCGACGCTCCGCTTCCGCGGCCGCGCGGAGGTGGCCAGCTCACTGTCGGCCGCGGGGTTCACGGTGGAGGAGATCCGCGATGCCCCCGACCGCCCCGGCAAGGAAATGGTCTTCTTCGCGCGGCGCCCTTGAGTCAGCGATTGGCTATTCGCCAGACGAGCCGCTGGCCCGACCAGTCCTCATCGATGGCCGCCACCTTCACGTCAACGAGGCCAAGCTCCAGGGCGTGGGCCCGCACCACGTTGTCGGTGATGTCACTGTCGTGCCCGCCCGCGCGGCGCGGCCACGCCGCCCAGATCGCGCCGTTCGGCCGGATCCGCTCCGCTAGCCCGGGCAGCCGGTCCGCTATCTGCGCCGCCGCCGCGAAGAACGCCACGATCACGTCGGCGGCCCCGTCCGGGTCAGCTGGCCGCAAGCCGCCTGGCGGGTCCTGCAGCCGCCACCCGGCGGGCGGTGAGTCGAGCGCGACCCGCAACCCCGGCTTGATCCCCAGCTTGCGCGCCTGCGGCGTCCCCGAAGCACCCGCGGCCATGGCCTGCCCCCCGATCCTCGCTAGTCACCAGCGGAAACACTCTCATGGCCTTGGTGCCTGGCGACGAGGAGGGCAACCGGGCATCGCGGACTGCACGCCTTGAGGGTGCCGGCGGGCCAGCCGCGCCTGATGAGCGCGCGGGCGAACTGCTCCGCCTGCTCGCAGGGGCGGTTCGCTACTTCCCTGAAGCCATACCGGAAGGTCTCGGCGCTCGTCGCGATCTTGGCCTCGTTGTCGCGGTAGCGGTCCCTGGCGAGCTCCTCAGGCAGGTGGAAGGCCATCCCGTCCAGTTCGGCGCAGAGGTTGTACTCCTCATAGTGGTTGTCGAGGTAGCGGAACCCGTCGCCGTCCGCGCGCCTAGCCTGCCGGGCAGGTTTCGGGAGGCCATGAGCGCGCTCGACGTCGCGGGTCCAGCGGCGTTCAAGCGGGAAGTGAATACCATCGGCGATGTCGGTCAGCGCGTCCTCCAGCCAGGCGCGCCGGACCTTTCTCTTACGCGCGACGAGGGCATCCGCGATCATCGCGGGGGTCGCCCTTCCCTGCGTGATCGCTCGCGACAGCCATGCGTACGCGTCGTCCAGGGTCCGCGCGGAGGTGACAAGGTCAAGGACTGTCTCGCCCACTGGCGTGCGTGGCAGGTTCCACCGCGGCTGAGGATCAGCCCGCCAGTTCGCGGTCCGGTGGACGACGACGCCGGCCAGTTGCGACCACCGCGTCGGGGTGACCTGCAGCGGAACGGTGACGTGGATCTTGTCGCTGGGCTGGTCAGCGAATCGGTGGATCTCGGCTGCCGTCTCATGGCTGAGCACAGCGTGATCGCCGACCCGCAAGATCACCGCCCATAGCCGCGCTTCGCGGGAGAGCTCACCGCTGAAGGTCGCGTAGACACCCTGGTGGACGCGCTGCCATTGGCCCGTCTTGACGTGCCAGCGGACCTTGTCGAATGTCTCGCCGAGCGCGAGCGCCTGCGCGGTGGAGATCATCCGCTTCTGGGAGTCGAGCAGGAGCCGCCACTCGGCCTCGCGTGAGGCGGCATCCGGCCGCGGCATGTAGGGCACGGGTTTAGCGTGACCGACCAGAGCCGCCGCCGGGACGAAATGAGCAAAAAGAGCGCGCGACAAAGGACTCACCTGACAGTCCGCGTGTCATTTCCGGTGCCCCGGCACCGGAAATGACACGCGAACATGGCATCGCGCGGGACTTGCCGGGTGACGAGGCCTTTCGATGGCCTAGCCCGCCCGCAGGAGGTTCCACAGGTAGGACAGGCCGGTATCGCTGTCGGACGCCGTGACCCCGACGGTCAGCATCGCCTTGCCGTCCGGGCTGATGGCGTACCCCCACTGATGGACGCCCACCGGGAACGTGATGGTGAGGAGGTGGGCGCGCGTGGCGGCATTCCACAGCTCCATCGTGGTCGGCGTCTTGCCCTGGGTGGCGAGGACCTTGCCATCCGGGCTGTACATCCACCCGGTCTGCGCGGCCCAGCGGCCGTCGTGCGGCGTTACGTTGGCGCCGGTGGCGACGTCCCGCAAGGCCATCGGGCTGCCGCCGCCGTAGCTGAGCACCTGCTTGCCGTCGGGGCTCAGCCCGGGGAACGTCGGGGCGTTCCCGCTGGCAGGCGCCTTGTAGGTGAAGTTGAACGTGGTCTTCACCTGCTGCGAGGCGACGTCCCAGATGTAAGTCTTGCCGCTGGCGTCGCTGACTCCGGCCACGCTCCCGTCGCTGGCGATGTCATCACCGATGATCTTGGCGGAGCTTGGCTGCGTCAGCGTCGCGATCTTCTTGTCGCCGGTGACGTCCCACACGTCAACCGCACCGCCCCCGGCGGCCTCGACCAGCAGCCTGCTGCCATCGCCGCTGAGCGTGGTCGTCCCGTAGGCGGCACCCCAGGTCTTCTGCGGGGAATTGACGGCGAAGATCGTCGTCCGCTTCGCGGTCGCCAGGTCCCAGCGATACACCTGCACCGACGTGGCATCGGGGTAGGACCGGATGGCCATCTCGGTCACGGTCTTGTTGTCCGCGCTGATCACCGGGGTGCTCGCCGACACGTAGTCGCTCGGAATGGTGAGGGTGCCCAGGCGCTTGCGGCTGGCGGTGTCCCAGACGTAGAAGCTGTCGACGGCGGACTTGTTGTTGAACTCGTCGGTCACCAAGATCGTGCCATCCGGGCTGAAGGCCGCCTCGGCGATGTTGTTCCCCGGTGCGCTGAGCGACCCGCCCAGGGACGCCGCGGTGTAGGCGAGCCCGTGCTGCCCGCCGTTGTTGTTCGGCCCCGGCGGCGGGGTTGACTGCGTGCCGCTGAGCGCCACCGCCGTCCCGACGCCGGCCGCCGCGAGAACCGCGACAGCGATCCCGCCGGCGATAAGCCCCGTCTTGCGGCGCGGTCGCGACCCGGCCGGGACGCCGGTCCCGTATTGCGGCGGCCTGGCCGACCCCGGCGTGCCCGCCGGCGGTGCCATGGTCTCGAACGGCGGTGAGTTGTAGCCGCCCCGCGCGACGTACCCGTCCTGCACCGCGTAGCCGCTCTGCACCGCGTAGCCGCCCAGCCCCGCGTAGCCGCCCTGCCCCCCGTGCCCGCCCGGTGCCACGTAGCTAGCCGGCGCCACGTGGCCGACCGGCGCCGGCGTCGGCGCGGGCGGCGGGTAGGACACCGGCTGCGGGTAGGACGGCGCTGGGACCGGGGTGTACACCGGCGCGGGCGTCGGGTAGGACGACGGCGCGGGCGGGGTGTAGGAGGGAGCTGGCGGCGGGTAGGAAGGCACGGGCGCGTACGCGCTGACGTACTCGGTGGGCTGGTACACCGGGCTTGGCGCGGCGGTCGCGGGGGCGTCGGCCGGGCCGCTGGCCGCCTCCCGCAGCGCCGTCGCGAACTCGCCGCAGGTCGCGTAACGCGCCTCGGGCGCCTTGGCCATGCCCCGCGCCACGACGGCGTCCACGGCGGGCGATATCCCGGCGCGGTACGCGGACGGGGCCGGGATCGGGTCGTTGAGGTGCGCGAACAAGCTGGCGACGGGATCGGGCTTGGCGAACGGCGGCGAGCCGGTGAGCATCGCGAACGCGGCGCAGGCGAGCGCGTACTGGTCGGCCCGGCCATCCACGGTGGCCCCGGTGATCTGCTCCGGCGCGCAGTAGTCCGGAGTGCCCATGAACTGCCCGACCGCGGTCAGCCCGGTCGACGTCGCGGAGGTTCCCTTCGTCAGCCCGAAGTCCGACAGGTAGGCGTGCTCTGGCCGTCCCGGCAGCGTCTCCACCAGGATGTTGGCTAGCTTGACGTCCCGGTGCACCAGGCCGGCCGCGTGCGCGGCGTCCAGCGCCGAGGCCACCTGCGTGATCAGCGCCGCGGTCCGGTCCGCGGGCAGGTGACCGCCGCTGCTGGCCTGCAGCTTGGCCAGGTCCCCGCCCGGGATGTACCGGGTGGCGATGTACAGCACGCCGCCGGCGTCGCCGGCCGCGTAGACCGGGATGATGTGCGGGTCGTCGACCGCGGCGATCGTCCGCGACTCCCGGATGAACCGGGCGCGGAACTCGGTGTCCTCGGCGAAGCGCGGCGACATGACCTTGAGCGCCACGGCCCGCCCGAGCATCTCATCGCGCGCGCGGAAGACTATCGCCATCCCGCCCGCGCCGATCTGCTCCTCGATCAGGTAGCCCGCGACCCT
>JAICUO010000943.1 GCA_025935815.1 Streptosporangiaceae bacterium | reverse complement strand
CGAGCCCCACCCCTGGCCGGGGCCTTCGATGATCGCGTACGACAGCGCGCCGAGCGCGGCCATGATCAGCGCCTGGCCCGCGGTCGGGCTTGCGGTAGGTCCCGGCCCGCGACTCGGGCACGAACACCGCCGTCAGCACGATGGCCGCGATCCCGACCGGGAGGTTGACCCAGAACACGCCCCGCCAGCCCACGGAGTCCACCAGCGCCCCGCCGATGACGGGCCCGAGCGCGATCGACAGGCCGAACACGCTGCCCCACAGCCCGATCGCCCGGGCCCGCTCGGCGGGGTCGGTGAAGGTGTTGGTGACGATGGACATCGCGACCGGGTTGAGCATCGACCCGCCGACGGCCTGCAGGGCGCGGAACGCGATGAGCCAGCCCAGGCCGGGCGCCAGCGAGCACGCCAGCGACCCGAGGGTGAAGATGGCCAGGCCCGCCTGGAACACGCGGCGGCGCCCCAGCCGGTCCCCGGTCGACCCCGACAGCATCAGCAGGCTCGCGATGACCAGCAGGTAGGCGTCGATAGTCCACTGCAGCCCGGAGACCTGGGCGCGGAAGTCCCGGCCGATCGCCGGCAGCGCCACGTTGATGATCGTGGCGTCCATCCCGACGGCGAACAGCGACAGGCAGCAGATGGCCAGCACCAGGTAGCGGCGCTCGCGGGCCAGCTCAGGCAGCGGGGATCCCCTCCAGTCCACTAGTTGCTAGCTGACAACTAATGACATGGGCGGGTTTATGCCTGCCCGCGCCGTGCCAGGACGGCCTGGCGGCCCTCAGGTGGCCCTTGGGGGCAGCCCAATGCGGACTGCGCACTGGCACTGCCGGCCTACGGCATGCGCCACCGCTGCCTTGATCATCGCCGCGTACACCTTCGTCCCGGCCGGGTAACGCGGGTGGATGTCGTCCGGCCACAGCAGGCTGGCCCGGTGGCTGATGGCCTTGTTCCAGTCCGCCAGGACCACGTTCGGGTAGGCGCGGGCCTGGGCGGCGAGCACGCTGTTGGTCGGCTGCTCATACGACAGCGGGACGAAGGTGTTGACCAGGATCACCTTGCGCTTGCTCCCGACGACTCGCATCAGCTGGCGGACCTGACCGGTGGACACCCCGCCATTGGTGCCGAGCCCGACGATCACCACCGGACGCAGCTCGCCGTCGCCGGCTAGCTGCCGCAGTACGGACAGGCCCGCGTCCATGCGGCGGCTGACCACGGCGTCAACGTAAATGCCGCGAAACGCCTGCTGCAGTGACAGCGACGATGCCAGCATGACCGAGTCGCCGACCGCGGTGATGTCCTTGCCGGAAATCACCACGGCGGCCTTCCCGCGGCTCACCGTGCTCGCCTTGGCGCCGGCGCCCGCCGGGGCCGCCTCGGCCAGGGAACGGCCCCGGGCGTCGGCCTTGGCACCCTGCGAGATCTGCTGCTCGAGGCCCTTGGGGGCGTCCGAGGGACCCTGCACCGAGCAGGCGGCCCCGCAGGCCACCACGATGGCGCCCAGGGCCAGGCGCGCAAGCGCCGTCCGCTTTCTCCTCATGATCGTCTCCCGAATAAGACATGAATTCCGGCCGCCCCGCTACGCGTGGCGCATCGGGCCATACCCTTCGGCAGCCATTTACGCGCCTGACTGCGGGGGGAATTTACCTCCAGCGGCAATGTCAATGATGACAAAAGGCGGGAGCGCTCCACTTGTCGCCCGGAAGCTGCCTAAACAGGTACTTGCACTCAGCTCCGGATTAACCGGCAGCGCCCCGGGTCCATTCGCGGTCGTGCGCCCATCTGCCGGGAATACGCCGGGCGGGCGTCGCTGTAGCTCGGTTTACGCGCATTCACCGCGTTCGGCTGGCGGGGAACGGCAGATGGACGCCGTTTCAGTGAGGCGTCAGTGGCCGCTGGCCTGGTACCGGGGGTGCGCCGGGTAACGCACGGGCGCCGGTCCCGGTAAGCTGCCGCGCCATGAGCGGTACGCAGGGCGGGGTACTCGTGGTGGGGTCGGTCAACGCTGACCTCGTTGTCACCGTGGCGCGCCGGCCGGGGGCCGGGGAGACGGTGCTGGGGTCGGACCTGGCCACGTTCCCGGGCGGCAAGGGCGCCAACCAGGCGGTCGCGGCGGCCCGGCTCGGCGCGCGCGTG
>JAICUO010000855.1 GCA_025935815.1 Streptosporangiaceae bacterium | reverse complement strand
CGGTCGGCGACCGACCCCACCACCGTGGTGCCCGCCGACGCCCTGACGTCGATCCCGGTCACGTCGTAGCCGCCGTCGCGAAGCACCCGCACCAGCGCCTCGCCCAGGTGACCCGCGCTCCCCGTCACCACCACCCTCGAAGCACTCACGCCGCCAGCGTACTAACCGAGGACAACCCCTTTTCTGGCGCGGGCAACGCGCACTGAGCTGGAAGTGCGGCAAGCAGCGAATGGAGCGAGGAGGTGCGGGATACGCCCGCAGCGGTGGAGGTTTCCGGTTGGACCTTACCGCGTCTCCAACCCTGGAGTCACCATCATCGAGCCGGAGGCGAGACTGACCGTCCACGTCCAGCCGCTTGGCGCGGGGCAGTTCACCCTCGTGCGGATCATCGACGAGCGGAACTGGAACGGGGACTGAACCGCGGGTTCCTTAAGCCCTCATCAGTCCTGGCGCGGGGAAGAACTATTTCTGGCACGACGGGCACCAGTAGATGACTCGCTCACCGTCGGGGGCGTGCTTGCGGACCGGGGTCCCGCAGCGGCGGCACGGGGCGCCCCGGCGGCCGTATACCCACGTCTCGTTGCCGCGCCCGGTCAGGCCGGTGGTCACCTGCCGGGGACGCTCCTTGTTCGCCTCCAGCAACTGCTGGGCGAGCGTGACCAGCGCCGTCAGGTCATCGACGGCGCCGGCCGGCCGCCAGGGGCTCACTCCCCGCAAGAACAGCACCTCGGCCCGGTAGATCGTGCCGATGCCCGCGAGGTTGCGCTGGTCCAGCAGGGCCTCGCCGATCAGCCGCTCGGGCTGCCGCGACAAGCGCCGCGCCGCCTCGGCCGGGTCCCAGCCGGGGCCGAGCAGGTCCGGCCCCAGGTGGCCGGTCACCCGGTCCTCGGCGGCGGTGCGCAGCACCTCGGCGATGCCCAGCTGGTAGCCGGCCGCCTGCCACTCGGCGTTGGCCAGCACCAGCCGCACCTTGTAGCTGTCGGCTAGCCGCGCCGACGCCGGGAGGACCCGCCAGGAGCCCTCCATCTTCAGGTGGGTGTGCACCGTCAGCCCGGCGTCGGTCCTGATCAGCAGGTGCTTGCCGCACGCGAGCGCCTCGGTGACCGATTGCCCGGCCAGGCTGGCGGTCGCGTACCTGGGCACCCGGAAGTCGCTGCGGGTCAGCACCCGGCCCGCCAGCGCCGCGTGCAGGCGGCGGGCGGTCAGCCAGACGGCGTCTCCTTCGGGCACGGCCCCAGGCTAGCCGCGCGGCCAGCATGGCTGCCCGCGCCAGGGTCGCCGGCATGCCTCTCCAGTGACGGGTACAACAGAAATCGCTGCCGCCTCGTCTGCATCAGGATTTCTGCGCGAACGGCCCAGCCAAGCGGGCGACTTAACCGCGAGTGCTGGCTGTTATGCCGCGTTTTGCGGCATAACAGCCAGCACTCGCTTCGGCTGCCGTGCGCCTGCCGGTGAACCGCGCAAGGCGGCCGTGACGAGCGCGCCTTATGGGCGCGGTCGCGCTTTCGGTCTCCGGCTGCGCCCCCTTCGGGCGCGACCCCAGAGTAGTCGCGCCCGAAGAAAGCGATGGGCCTACTTTAACTGAGCCTTGAACTAAGGTCTAGATCGATGTTCCATCAATGTGGAGCGGGACTTGATGGAACAGGAGGCGCGATGACGGGCCAAGGAACTCACGATCACGGGCGGCCGCCCACGCCGCCCACGCCGCCCACGCCGAACACGCCGCCCGAGCCGCCGGGGGCGCGGCCGCGGCGCAGGCTGCCGCGCGGCGCCGCGAGCGCGCTAGTGCTGCTGGCCGGCTGCCTGACCACGGTCACGGGGGCGGCGCTGGCGGTGGCGCCGCAGGCGAAGGCGGACACCGTGCCGCCCGCCCCCACGGGGTGGACCACGGTCTTCGGGGACAACTTCGCCGGCGCGGCCAACTCACCGCCGGCGTCGTCGAACTGGTTCTACGACATCGGCACCGGCTACGGCACCGGGGAGAAGGAGCAGACGACCAACTCCACGAGCAACATCTTCCTCGACGGCGGCGGCCACAT
Source organism: Streptosporangiaceae bacterium (assembly GCA_025935815.1). Classification (GTDB taxonomy): domain Bacteria; phylum Actinomycetota; class Actinomycetes; order Streptosporangiales; family Streptosporangiaceae; genus Trebonia. Next base: position 791 of record JAICUO010000855.1, on the reverse strand, counting down.
GGTGCTGAAGGCCATCAACAACGGCGGCACCTGGACGTCCGCGCGGATCGAGAGCACCCGCGACGACTTCCAGGCCCCGCCGGGCGGCAAGCTGGAGATGACCGCGTCCATCCAGCAGCCGAGCCCGGCGAACGGAACCGGCTACTGGCCGGCGTTCTGGGCGCTCGGCGCGCCGATGCGAACTGGCGGCGGCTGGCCGCAGTCCGGCGAGATCGACATGATGGAGGACGTCAACGGGTCGAACCAGGCGTCGCAGACGCTGCATGACTCGGCCGGGAGCAGCGGGCACGCGCTGATCGCCTGCCCGAACACGGCCTCGACCTGCCAGACCGGGTACCACACGTACTCCGTCATCATCGACCGCAGCTCGCCAGCGGAGACCCTGCAGTTCCTGATGGACGGGACGGTCGAGTCCACGATCACCGAGGCGTCGGTGGGCACGAGCGCCTGGCAGCAGGCCATCGACCACGGGTTCTTCATCATCTTCGACCTGGCGATGGGCGGCAACTACCCTGACCCGCTGTGCGGCTGCACCTCCCCGACGAGCGCGACGACGTCGGGCGGCGCCATGAGCGTCGGTTACGTGGCCGTCTACGAGCAGGGCGGCAACTCCACGCCGACCGGCACGCCCACCGCGAGCGGCCAGGTCACCGGGATCAACGGGCTGTGCCTGGGCAACCAGAACTCCCTCAACACCGCGGGCAACCCCATCGGCGTCGCCACCTGCAACGGCGGCGCGGGGCAGCAGTGGTCCACCTACTCCGACAACACAGTGCGCGTCCAGGGCGGCT
>JAICUO010000130.1 GCA_025935815.1 Streptosporangiaceae bacterium | reverse complement strand
GACGTGTGGGTCTCCAGCGCCACGTGCTGCACCCGCTGGCTGAGGAACGTCCCCTCGAACACCACGTCGGCCTCGGCGAGGCCCCGGGCAACGTCGCCGGTCGCGCGATGGACCTTGGCGGCGACGTTGCCCGGCGCGCGCGCGTGCAGCCTCGGCGCGCCCGGCGCCAGGGCCTGCCGCGGGCCGGTGACGGCCGGGCGGACCTCGTAGTCGACGACGATGAGCGCGCACGCCGCCTCGGCGGCCCGCGAGGTGTCGGCGACAACCGCGGCGACCCGCTGCCCGTGGAAGCGAACGACGCGATCGAGGACCGCCGTGTCGCGGGCGTCGTCGCCGGGATCGTGGTGGCGGGCGGTGGAGAAAAGCCCGGACGGCGAGTCCTCGTAGGTGAAGACCGCGACCACGCCGGGGTACTGGCGGGCCAGGCTCGCGTCGATGGACCGGATCCAGGCGTGCGGGTGCGGGGACCGCAGCAGCCTCATCTGCAGGGCCTCCCGGCTCCCGGGCTGGGCAAGCCCCTCCGTTTCCGGCGGCGACCAAGGATTTGCAGCGTCAGCGGTGAACTCGGCGCGGCCGGTCACGATGTCTTGGCTGGCCGGGGCGGGTAGGCCGGCGCCGATGACGTCCACGCCGCCGGGCAGGCCCTCGGCTGCCGCCGGGTCAACGCGCGCGATCCCGTCGAGGGCGTCGCGGATCGCCCCGTACCCGGTGCAGCGGCAGATGCTGCCCTTCATCGCGCGGGGCACGTCGGCCCGCTCGCCGAGGTCGGCGGCGGGCAGGCAGGCAGCCGTCATGATCATGCCGGGCGTGCAGAAGCCGCACTGGAACGCCTGCGCGGCGACGAACGCGTCCTGGACCGCCCGCCCGCGCGGGTGCGCCCGCGCCAGGCCCTCGATCGTCGTGATCTCGGCGTCGCGGGCGGCGGCGCGCAGCGCGGGGTAGACGCACGAGTGCACCGGGATCCCGTCCACGTGCACGGTGCAGGCGCCGCAGTCCCCGGCGTCGCAGCCCTTCTTCACGCCGAGCCAGCCGGCCTCGCGCAAGAACGTCCGCAGGCACTGTCCCGGCCGGGGAGTCCCGTCGGCCACCTCGCCGTTGACGCGCATGCTCAAGCCGGCTACCCCCGCGCCAGTTCCGTGATCACCTCGGCCACCGCGCGCCGGGTCATGGCGCGGCGCCATCGCGCGCCGCCGTGGACGTCGTCGAGGTACCCGGTCGCGGTGAGTGCGGATGAATCAACGGAGTCGACTGCCTCGTTGAGCTGGGGAAGGCCTGGGAACCTGACCTGGACCGGGCGGGGGACGGCGGCGGTGAGGGTCAAGGTGACCGGGCGATCGCCGCCCGCGCCCGCCGGGGCGCGGGTGCCGATGAGCAGCACGGCGGAGCGGCCCACCGGGGACAGCGACACCTGGCGGCAGGCGGCGGTGGCGCGCAGCCCGCGGGCGGGCAGGAGCACGCTGCGCAATAGCTCGCCGGGGCGGAGCACGTTGGCTCGCTCGCCGGTGACGAAGTCCGCCACGGGCACCTGCCGCCGCGGGCCGGTGCTGGCCCAGATCGTGGCGGTCCCGTCGAGGGCGGCGGCCAGCGAGATCATCGGCCCGGCCGGCAGCGACAGGCAGATGTTGCCGCCGACGGTGGCGACGTTGTGCACCTTGAACGAGCCGAGCAGGGCGTCCGCGCACTGGCCGGGGAGCGTGGCGGCGGGCCACGCGCGCGCGGGCGCGGGCCGCCAGCGGGCCAGCTCCGCCAGGGTGCAGGTGGCCGCGATCTCCAGGCCGTCGTCGGTCTCGGTGAGCGACGGCCAGCCGAAGTCGGTGAGGTCCAGCAGCCGCGTGGTGCCCGGCTGCGGCTCGGAGAACAGCCACGTGCCGCCGGCGAGGAAGGCGTCGCCGTCCCGCCAGGTGCTCCCGGGCGCGGGGATGAGCTGGGTGACGGTATTGATGTCCGTTTCGGCGCCTCCTCCCGGTTAGCTGCTCATCGTGGCGCAGGGAAGGGTACATACCCCGTATCCGCGCCTGGTGGTATCGCGCACGCGGTGCGGCGCTAGTCCCCGGCGAGGGCCCACCGGGCGCAGCCCTGGGTGACCGCGGCGATGCCGGGCATCAAGCGTAGGATAATTAGAACCATATGCTCACATTCGGCGTCTTCATCAGTAGCAAGTCGTTGTCTTGCGGAAGCTGATGAGAGGGTAGGTGCGTCCTCGTGGGGGCGAAGTTGACGACACGGCGGCTCGCGGCCGCGGTTACTATCACGGTATTCGCGCTGCTAGTGACCGCGTGCACGGGTGGCAGCCATACTCAGCCAGTTAGCCCGGCGGCCAACGGGGGCAGTCAGGCAGGCTCCGGTGGCGGGGCAGGCGGCGCGTCGGCGCCGGCGGCGGCCAGCACGGACCCGAACGCGCCGGTTGTCAGCATCTCTCCGGCGGACGGGGCGAAGAACGCTGACCCCGCCGCCGGCGTGACCGTCACCGCCGCGAAGGGCACGCTGTCGAGCGTCAAGGTCAGCCCGGCCGGCGGCGCGCTGGCGAATAGCGGAAATACCTCGGGGCCGGTCTCCGGGACGATGAACTCGGGCAGCACCTCGTGGCACACTCAGTGGGCGCTCGGCATCTCCCAGAAGTACGCGGTGACCGTCACCGCCACCCGCAATGGCGAGACGAAGACCACCACGAGCACGTTCACCACGCTGTCGCCGTCCTCGACGTTCTCCACCCACATCTTCGAGGGCGACGGCCAGGCGTACGGCGTCGGGATGCCGCTCATCTTGACGTTCAGCCAGCCGATCAAGAACAAGGCCGACGTTGAGCGCGCGGTCGAGCTCAAGACCTCCAAGCCCGTCATCGGGGCGTGGTACTGGGACGGCAGCCAGACGCTGGCCTTCCGGCCCCGCGATTACTGGCCGGAGAACACCTCGGTGTCCTTCATAGGGCACTTCAACGGGGTTAAGGCCGCCAGCGGCGTGTACGGCTTCCACACGCTGACTCAGTCTTTCCGGATCGGGCGGTCCGTCATCGCGGTCGCCAGCACCAAGACGCACCATACGCAGATCTTCATCAGCGGCAAGCTCAAGTACGACTGGCCGATCAGCACCGGCAGGCCGGGCGATGAGACGCCGAACGGCAGCTACCTCACTATCGAGAAGGCCAACCCGGTCGAGATGAAGGGCCCCGGCTATGACCTGATGGTCCCGTTCTCGGTGCGGCTGACCTGGAGCGGCGTCTACTACCACGACGCGCCCTGGTCAACCGGCGTGCAGGGCACGGTCAACGTCAGCCACGGGTGCGTGAACCTCTCGCCCGCCCGCGCCGAGACCTACTACAACCTCGCGGTGCCCGGCGATCCGATCACCATCAAGGACAGCCCGAAGGCGGGCGTCTGGGGTAACGGCTGGACCTACTGGTTCTTGACCTGGCGACAGCTGCTGGCCGGGAGCGCGACGCACCAGGCGGTGCAGGCGGGCCCGACCGGGAGCACCTTCGTCGACGCGTCCGCGCTGCCGGCATCCACCGCCAAGGCCCCGATCGGGACCGCCGCCTCGGGCATCTGGGGTACTGGTCCCAAGTAAGGGCGCTGGCTCGCGAGCCCGGTTAGCGTAGGGGCCATGGCCAAGCCGATGCCCGCCGCCGAGGTTGACGTTCCCGCTGGCCTCGTGCGGCGGCTGCTGGCCGGTCAGCATCCGGACCTGGCGTCGTTGCCGGTCTCGTTCCTGGCGAACGGGTGGGACAACGTGCTGTACCGGCTGGGATCGCGGTTGCTGGTGCGGCTGCCGCGCCGCGCGCTCGGGGCGGAGATCATCGTCAATGAGCAGCGGTGGCTGCCCTTGCTGGCCCCGCGGCTGCCGTTGCCGGTCCCCGCCCCGGAACGCACTGGGCTTCCCGCCTTCGGTTACCCCTACTCGTGGAGCGTGGTGCCGTTCATTCCCGGCATCCCGGCCGCGAGCGTCTTCGCCGGGGCCGGGGGTGGCCAGGCGGAGCCGGCCGGGCCGGGCGCGCTGGACTGGGCGGACGTCACTGGGTCGCTGGCTCGCTTCCTCGGCGCCCTGCACGTGCCCGCGCCGGCGGACCCGCCCCGGAACCCGCGCCGGGGCGGGCCGCTGGCCAGCCGGGCCGACTTGTTCGCCGACAACCTCCAGATCGCCCTCGCGGCGGACGGGGCCGCCGGGGGTGTCCCGCGGGCCAGCCGGAACGCCGTGCTGGGCGCATGGGCGGACGCGCTGGCCGCCCCGGTGTACGCCGGCCCTCCGCTGTGGCTGCACGGCGACCTGCACCCGGCGAACATCCTGCACAGCGAGCGCCGCCTCAGCGGGGTGATCGACTTCGGCGACATCACGGCGGGAGACCCTGCCTCGGACCTGTCCGCCGCGTGGATGCTGCTGCCGCTGGAGTGGCACGGCGCGTTCCGCGCCGCGTACGCGGCAGCGGGCGGCCCCGGTGACAGCGCCGCTAACGACTCTGCCCTATGGCGGCGCGCCCGCGGCTGGGCCCTCGCGCTCGGACTCGCGTTCCTGGCTCACTCCGCCGACAACCCCGAGCTGCTACGCATAGGCCGCCGCACGCTGGCCGCCGTGCTCGCGGGCTAGCCGCTGGTAAGTTCCCTTGTCCCGCTTGACTGTCATAGTGATCGATGAAATAATCGATTTATTGAGGCTGGCCCCATCTGGAGGCCTGTGAGCGCGGGGCGTGGCGACACGCGGGAGCGCCGGCCGGCGTGGTAAGTGCACGCCGTGGAATTACTGGCATGGATCGTCCGAGGCACGGATTTTTCAGACACGGATTCTTGAGGCGCGGATTTCTGGGTGCACAGATGTTTTCTGGCACGGAATCTCGAGGCGGAATCTCAGGGAAGCCATCTGGCTCGTTCACTACCCGCTAGCAGGGAGGTGGTCCAGCTTGTGTACGGCGGAGGCTAACGCACCCGGCAGCATCGCCGAGGCGCTGCGGATGGCGGATGCCGCCCTGGGCTACCTGCGCGACCCGGGCGCGGCGTCGCTGCTGCCTGCGGAGCTGGGCGGGGTGCTGGAGGCGATGGGCGCGCTGGGCGGCAAGTTCGCGGCCGCCCGGGCGGCGGTCCTGGCCCGGTTCGAGGCGGAGCGGGCTTACACGGCCGACGGGCACGGGTCGTGCACCGCGTGGCTCAAGGCGCGGGGGCGGATGACCGGCAAGGCCGCTGGCGTGCAGGTGCGGCAGATGCGCCAGTTCCGTGACCACCCGGTCATCGAGGAGGCGGTCGCGGCCGGGGAGGTCTCGGAGTCGTGGGCCCGGGAGCTGGCCGAGTGGACCCGGCGGCTGCCCGCGGACTGGCGCCGCGATGTCGACAAGCTGCTATCCGATACCGCCGCCGCCGGGGCGAACCTGGAGGACCTGGCGGTCGTCGCGCAGGCCGCCTACGAAAAGTGGCGCTCGCAGCAGCCCGACCCCGACAATCCTGATGACCGGTTCGACGACCGGTTCCTGAAGCTGGGCACCACGATAGACAATGCCGGCCGGGTAAACGGGAGCCTGACACCGGAGTGCACGGCGGCGTTGCAGGCGGTGCTGGACTCGCTGGGGAAGAAGGCGGGCCCGGAGGATGAGCGGAGCGAGGCGCAGCGGTATCACGACGCGCTGCAGCTGGCGTGCGAGCTGCTGCTGCGGGCGCGGCTGGTGCCGGACCGGGCGGGGGCCGATACCCGGGTGGACGCGGTGATCGACCTGGCCCGGCTGCTGGGCCTGCCGGGCGCCAGCGAGCTGCACGAGGCGTGGCTGGCCGCCCTGGCGGGCGAGCACGGCCACCTGGACGGACTCGACGCCGAGGTGGCCGCGTGCGACGCGATCATCACCCCCGTGGTCACCGGCCATCCCGACCTGGCGGTCGTGGACCAGATGATCGACGTCATCGTGACCTACCTGGGCGCAACGGACGGGGCCGAGGGGGAACGCACGGCAGGGGGAGCGGGCGGGCCTGGCGAGGGCGCTGGCGGTGCCGCCGCCGGCGACCGGGCGCTGTCCCCGGAAGCGCTGTCCCCGCAGGCACGGCAGGCGCTGCGGTACGCCATCGCCCGGCTGGCGGTCGACCTGGTCGCCGGGCCGGGCCGGCTCGCCGCCATGCTCCGCCGCGGCCTCCTCGACGCCCCGTACAACTGCAAATCCGTGATCCTTGACGTCGGCGTCTCCGCCAGCATCCCCGGCTACCTCCGCCGGGCGGTGCAGTTGCGCGCCCGGCACTGCGAATGGCCCGGCTGCCGCAAGCCGCCTGCTTATTGTGACGTCCATCATCTGCGCCATCAGGCCGATAATGGTGAGACATCTATTAGTAATTGCGTTCTACTCTGCCAGTTCCACCATGACATTTGCATTCACCGTTGGGGCTGGAGACTCGTCCTCCACCCCGACGGGACTACCACCGCCTACGGGCCCCGAGGGCAAGTCCTGCACAGCCACGGGCCACCGGAGAGCACAGGTCCACCGGATAACCAGGCTGGCTAGCCCACGCCCGAAAACCAGCGGAACCCGCCCGCGACCGGGGATCAGCGCGCCCGGTCGCGGGCGTCAGCATGCCCGGAAGCCAGGCCGGAAGTGGGGCGGGGCATGGGACCACGATCGTCAAGGCGTTCCCGGCTGCCCGGGTACTCCGCCAGCCGTGGCACGCAGGAGCCGGCGCTGCGCGAGGTTATCCGCTGACATTCAGCCCGGGGACTATTCCGCGCTGGTCGTGACGGAGTCGAGCCGGCTTGACCGTCGTGGGCGACCGCCCGCCTCTGGCGGATGGCTTCGGGAGCAGCCGCCGTTGCTGGCCAACATCTACCTGCACGTCCTGGACCGCGAGCTTGCCGGGCGATGACAGGCGCGTCAGGCGCTATTACCTGCAGCGGTGGCCGTCCCAGCGGTCGATGAAGCGGCTCCGGGACAAGGTACGGGACCGTACCGGCAGGAACCGCGTCGAGCGGGACATCCGCGAGGTGATCGCGGACCTGAGCCCGCTGCTACGCGGCTGGGGGAACTACTTCCGCACCGGGACCGCCGGCGATAAGTTCATCCAGGCCGACCGGCACGTTGCCTGGCGGCTGAAGCGCCTGCTGGTCAAGAAGCACGGCAGGAACCTGCACGCCGGGCAGGCCGACCAGTGGACCAGGCAATGGATGCACGAGCAGGGCCTTCACAAGCTCTCCGGCACGATCCGCTATCCGAAGGCGGCGTAACCATGCCAAGAAGATCATCGGTAAGCCGTATGCGGAAAAACCGCACGTACGGATTGAAAGGGGGATGGGGAAACGGGCCGTCACAGGCACCGCGCCCCTGACTACCAATGGAAGTGTTGCGCCGAATCGCTCACAAGTTGACCTGGCAGCCGTACCGGGTCCGGCGTGCCAAGGTAAGGCCGCATGGCTGGCCCAATGCGCCCGCAGACCTGCAACCGGGAATTAGCGAGAGAGGCGAGCTTTTCCGGGTGACAGTCCCGGAGCCGCTGGTTGCATGGTCGCTTGATCTCGACATAGGCGAAGTTGCTCTGGGATATCACCTGATTGCCCGGAGCGTCATCCTATACGCTAAGGATCTGCTCTTCGAGTACGCGTTCGCCCCCGAGCTTACCGAAGAAGCACACAGGGAAGTCTGGCTGAACATGTCCTACACCGCCGATATCCCCGTCAGCCAGGACTACATCGGAGCAGGGGATGGCGTCCAATACGCGCGGCCTCCGCTGAAGGCCCGGTACGCATGGTTCGACTTCTTCCGGCCCGACTACGAGTGGTACGGGCAATGGGACCGTCACGGGCAGCCCGACAGCGACTACCAGCGGAACTGGATATCCAGGCTCACCCTTGACCTGAGGACCGGAGCGGCACGGGTCGAGAAGTGAGCAACAATGACCGGCAGCGCGCCGCAGCGTCACCGAGCTGGAAGCCGGCATCCGCAAGTGGATCAACGAGTGGAACAAGAACCCCAGACCGTTCGCGACCGGTCATCAAGCGCACTCGGTCGCGGGCGTCAGCATGCCCTGAAGCAGGACGGAAGTGTGGCAGGGCAGGGGATCAGGTCGCACCTCTGCCGGGGACTGGGAATTCACCGGCCGGTAACGCTCGCCTTCGATGACCTCCGTCCCTGGCGCGGGACGGCATCCGTGTGGCGCAATGGACTCATGGAAGGCAGCGACCTGGTCGCGCGGGCGGCGGGGCTGACCGTGCGCCGGGGCGGGCGTGTCATCGTGGATGACCTAACCTTCGGCCTTCCCCGCGGCCAGGTCAGCGGCCTGCTCGGGCCGAGCGGCTGCGGGAAGACCACGCTGCTGCGCGTCCTCGTCGGCGTCCAGGTCATCACGGCCGGTGCGGTAAGCGTGCTTGGCCTGCCGGCCGGGCATGCCCGGCTCCGCGCCCGCGTGGGGTACGCCACGCAGGGCCCGGCCGTCTACCCGGACCTGACGCTGACGGAGAACCTGCGGTACTTCGGCACCGTCCTCGGGCTGCGCGGGCGACGGATGGCGGAGGAGGTCGCCGCCACGGTCGAGCCCCTCGGCCTCTCGGGCCTGGAAGGGCGCCTGGTGGGCACCTACTCCGGTGGCCAGCTTGCCCGGGTGGGCCTCGCCGTCGCGCTGCTCGGCCACCCCGACCTGCTGATCCTCGACGAGCCGACGGTGGGCCTGGACCCGGTGCTGCGGCGTGACCTGTGGGAGATGTTCCACCGGCTGGCCGCCGCGGGGACGTCGCTGCTGATCTCCAGCCACGTCATGGACGAGGCGGCCCGGTGCGACCACCTGCTGTTCATGCGCGAGGGCCGGTTCCTCGCGGCGGCTACCCCGGAGGAAATCCTGCGCCGCACCGGGGCGCCCGACCTGGAGACGGCGTTCCTCGCCCTGGCGAACGGCACTGGATTGCCGGCCGGCACTGAGTTGGCGATCGCACCGGGACAGGGGGACCGTGATGGCGGCTGAGCGTGCCTTCAGCCCGGTGCTAGCGAGCGCGACCGCCCGCCGGGTGCTCACCCAGCTGCGACATGACCCGCGCACGATCGCGATGATGCTCGCGGTCCCGGCCGTGCTGATGATCTTGCTGCGCTACGTGCTGTCCAACCCGCTCCTGCTGAACCGGCTGGCGCCGGCGTACATCGGCGTCTTCCCGTTCGTGATCATGTTCATCGTCGCCGCGATCACCACCCAGCGGGAGCGGGCCCGCGGCACCCTGGAGCGGCTGATGGCGATGCCGCTGGGCAAGCTGGACCTGCTGGCGGGGTACGCGATGGCGTTCGGGCTGATGGCCTGCGCCCAGGTGATCCTGGTCGTGGTCATCTCGCTGACCTGGCTGGGGGTGGCGCTGCCCGGCTCAGCGGTGCCGCTGGCCGTCATCGCCGTGCTGGACGCGATCCTCGGCATGGCGTCGGGGCTGTTCGCCAGCGCCTTCGCCCGCACGGAGTTCCAGGCGGTGCAGTTCATGCCGGCCTTCGTGCTCCCGCAGGCGCTGCTGTGCGGCCTGGTGGTCCCGCGTGAACACATGACGCCCGTGCTGCAATGGCTGTCGGACGTGCTGCCGCTGACCTACGCCGTCGACGCGATGCAGCGACTGGCCGGCACGGCCGCGTGGACGGCGGCGCTCGTCGCCGACGTCGCCATCATCGTCGCGTTCATCATCGCCGCCCTGGCCGGCGGCGCACTGACCCTGCGGCGCCAGACCGCATGAGGCCAGCCGCCGGCGGTGCCCGCCCGGAGCGGGTAACCACCGTCACGACTCCCGGTCGACCAGGCAGTAGGGGTGGCCAGCCGGGTCGGCCAGGATCGTCCAGAACTGGTGCGCGCCGGCCACGCGGGCGCCGAGTGCCTGGTGGCGGGCGAGCGCCTCGCGGTCGGCGCAGCCGAAGTCGAGGTGGCCGCGCACCCGCTGGCCCGGCTCCGCGTCATCGAGGCGCTGCAGCAGGATGTGAACCGGCAGCCCGGCCGGCTGATCCAGGTAGGAGTAGCCAGCGACCCGGGCGGGCCGGACCGCCCAGCCGGTCAGCGCCGACCAGAACGCGCACTCCCGCTCGAACCCCTGCGGGGGAACGTCGATGCACAGCGTGTCCACGCGGCTAGCGCCCCCGCCGGTGACGAGCGCGCCGGGCACGGTGGCCTCCGCGTGCCAGCGCACCAGGCAGAACGTGAAGCCGCCGGGGCTGTCGGCGATGACCAGGCCGCCGTCGGGGTCCCGGTGCCGCAGCGTCGCGCCGAGCCCGGCGGCCCGCGCCCCGACCTCATCCAGCGGCTCCGCGGCGGCCTCCACGTGCAGGTCGAGGTGGCACCCGCCATCGTCGGCAAGCACCCGCTGCACTCGCAGGTAGGCGTCTCCCGACGGCGGCAGCAGGGTCGCGAACTGTCCCCGGTCCCCCCGGGGCGCCGACAGCCCGTACCCCGTCACCTCCCGCCAGAACGCCACGCCCGGCTCGAACGCGGGCCCGGGAAAGTCAAGGAACACGGTCAGCCAGCGAAATGTCACGACACCCATCATGGGCCAGCCGGCGCGTCCCGGTCCGGAGCCGCGCCGCACCTCGGTCGGCGGCCCGCGATCGCCACTGGCTACTCTCAACGCATGGGGATGGTTCCGTTCGCTGACCGGTTCGCCGTGGCCCGTGACCGGTACGGGCCGCTGGTCCTAGGCGCCGACCCGCACGGCTCGCTCCTCGAAAAGTGGGGCCTGCCCGGCGACGCGGACGGCCTGGAGCGGTTCGCCGACATCGTCGTGGCGGCGGCGGCCGGCACGGTCGGCATCATCAAGCCCCAGTCCGCCTTCTACGAGCGGCACGGGTGGCGGGGCATCCGGGCGCTCGCCCGGCTGGCCGAGACGGCTCGCGCGGCCGGCATCCTGGTGGTCCTCGACGTCAAGCGCGGTGACGTCGGCAGCACCAACGACGCCTACGCGCAGGCCTACCTCGGCGATGACGCCGCCATCGCGGCCGACGCGATCACCGTCCACCCTTACCTGGGCCTGGCCGCGATGGGCACCTATGTCGACCGCGCGCACCAGGCCGGCGCCTGCCTGCTGGTCGTCACCCGCTCCAGCAACGCCGAGGGCCGCGCGATCCAGGCGGCCCGGACCGCCGGCGGCGCCCCCGTCGAGCAGCGGCTCCTCACCGAGATCGGCGCCCTCAACGCACGGCTCGCCCCCGGGGGGGTCGGCCCGGTCGGCGCGGTCGTCGGGTCGGCGCCGGACCTGCCCGCGCTTGACCTGAGAGCCGCGAACGCCCTGTACCTGGTGCCCGGCATCGGTGCCCAGGGGGCGACCCCGGCGGACGTGGCAGCCACCTTCGCCGCCTGCCCCGAGCGCGTCATGCCCTCGGCCGCCCGCTCCCTCCTGGCCGTCGGCCCGGAGGCCGCCGCGCTCAGTGACGCCGCGGCCGCCCTCAACGCGCGGTTCCGGGAAGTCCTGGGCGGCCACCGCTAGCTACCGGCCAGTAGCCGGGTAAAGCGGCTCCTGCCCAGCGTGTTCGGCGGCGTGTAGGGTGGCGGGGCAGAACGAGGGCGCTGCAGAACGAGGGGAGAGCCCATGAAGCAGGTAGAGCCTGAAGTTTTCCTGGTCGCGCGGCCGCAGGTCGACTACGACGGGGTAGCCGCCTACCTGCAGGCGGTCGGCGGGCAGCGCTGGCTGGAGCGGCTGGACCGCGACCAGCTGGATGAGGGCGCCGACAGCCCGCGGATCGACGCCCAGAACCTCGCCGAGTTCGCGGGCAAGATGTGCTACCGCTCGTGGGAGCCAGGCCTGAACCCGAACGTCAAGCGGGTCCGCGACGACCAGGCCAAGTACCTGGAGAACATCCTGCGCAGCGGCCACGGCTCGGTGCTGGAGCACGTCAGCTTCACGTTCGTGCTGCACAATGTCTCGCGCGTTTTCAGCCATGAGCTGGTGCGGCACCGGCCGGGCACGGCCATCTCCCAGGAGTCGCTGCGGTTCGTCCGCCTCGATGAGATCCCGTTCTGGTTCCCCGACTGGGCCAGGGCCGACCCCGAGCTGATGAAGCGGGCGAGCGCGCTGCTGGCCGAGATGGAGGCGTTCCAGGGCTGGATGAGCGATCATTTCGGGCTCGATGACGAGGGGGTGCCCTTCCACGAGAAGAAGCACAAGACCTCGTTCATGCGGCGCCTGGCCCCCGACGGCGTCGCGACCGGCCTGGTGTGGACGGCCAACATCCGCGCGCTGCGGCACACGGTCGAGATGCGGACCGACCCCGGCGCCGAGGAGGAGATCCGCCTGGTGTTCGGCAAGATCGGCGCGATCATGCGGGAAGAGGCCCCGGCGCTGTTCGGCGACTACCAGGTCAGCGGCGAGGGCGCCTGGGTGCCCGGCTGGCGCAAGGTCTAGCCGCCGCACATGAGCGATAACGCTGACGTCCTGCTGCGGCGTCGGGTGCTGGCGGTCGACGACGCGCTGCCCAACCCGCACACCGCCGTCGGCCGGGCGGTGCGCGGCCTGGTCACCGAGCTGGCCCGGCGCGGGGTCGAGGTCACCGAGTCGGTGTCGTATGAGGACGGCGCCGCCGTGGTGGCCTCCGACGCCGGGCTGTGCGCCGTGCTCGTGGACTGGGACCTTGTTAACGGGCATGACACTGTCAACGGGGCGCGCGCCGCTGACGGGGGCGACGCCGCTCCCGGGAGCGCGGCATCCCGGCTGATGATCGCGATCCGTGCCCGGAACGCCACCTTGCCGATCTTCTTGCTGGCCAAGGGCGACGCTGAGCGTGAGTTCACCGTCGAGGCGATGGAATACGCCGACGAGCTTGTCTGGGTGCTGCAGGACACCGCGGAGTTCATCGCCGGGCGGGTGCTCGCGGCGATGGACCGGTACGTGAGCGGGTTGCTGCCGCCGTTCTTCAGGGCGCTGCTGGAGTACAACCGCGAGCAGGAGTACGCCTGGGCGGTGCCCGGGCACCAGGGCGGCGTTGCCTATCTCAAGACGCCGGTCGGCCGGATGTTCCACGACTTCTACGGGGAGAACCTGTTCCGCACCGATATGGGCATCGAGCGGGTCAGCCTCGGCTCGCTGCTGGATCACACCGGGCCGGTGGGGGAGAGCGAGGCGTACGCGGCCCGGGTGTTCGGCGCCCACCGCTCGTACTCGGGGCTGGTCGGCACGTCGGGGTCCAACCGCACGGTCATGTCCGGCGTGCTCGGCTCCGGTGACGTCGCGGTGATCGACCGTAACTGCCACAAGTCCGTCATGCAGGGACTGCAGATCACCGGGGCGGTGCCGGCGTACCTGATCCCCTCGCGCAACCGCTACGGCATCATCGGCCCGATCCGCCCGGCCGAGATGACCGCCGACGCGATCGCGGAGAAGATCGCGGGCGTTCCGGCGGCCGGCCGGGCGGCCTACGCGGTCATCACCAACTGCACCTACGACGGGCTGTGCTATGACGTCGAGGCGGCCGAGCGGCTGCTGGCGCCCTCCAGCGACGTGCTGCACTTCGACGAGGCCTGGTACGGCTACGCGCGGTTCCACCCGCTGTACGCCGGCCGGTTCGCGATGCGCGGCGACCCGGCCGACCACCCGGGCGACGGCCCGACGGTGTTCTCCACCCAGTCCTCGCACAAGCTGCTGGCGGCGCTCAGCCAGGCTTCGTTCATCCATGTCCGCGAGGGGCGCCGGAAGGTCCCGCACGCCGCGTTCAACGAGGCCTACATGATGCACGCGACGACCTCGCCGCTGTACGCGCTCATCGCCGCCAACGACGTCGCGACCTCGATGATGGACGGCCCCGGCGGCCACGCGCTGGTCCAGGAGACGATCGATGAGGCGGTCGCCTTCCGGCAGAGCCTGGCCCGCGCGCACCGCCAGTTCGCCGGCCGGGGGGAATGGTTCTTCGCGCCCTGGAACGCGCCCGAGGTGACCGACCCGGGCAGCGGGAGGCGGATGGCGTTCGCGGACGCGCCGGCCTCGCTGCTGACCGGCGAGCCGGCCTGCTGGGTGCTGCACCCCGACGAGAGCTGGCACGGGTTCGACGGCATCGAGGACGGCTGGTGCATGCTCGACCCGACCAAGGCGGGCATCATCGCGCCGGGCATGCGCGAGGACGGCGACCTGGAGGCCCGGGGCGTGCCCGCGCCGCTGCTGACCGCCTACCTGGGCCGGCACGGGATCGTCCCGTCGCGTACCACCGATCACATCGTGCTGTGCCTGTTCTCGGTCGGCATCACCCGCGGCAAGTGGGGCACGCTGCTCAACGCGCTGCTGGCGTTCAAGCGGGACTGGGACGCCAACACGCCACTCGCGGCGGTCTTGCCGGACCTGCTCGCAGTCAGCCGGGATCGTTACGGCGGAAAGGGCCTGAAGGACCTCGGCGAGCAGATGTGGGACCACCTGCGCCGGGCCCGGCCAGGCGCCGCGCTGCAGGCGGCGTTCGCGTCGCTGCCGGCCGCGCGGATCACCCCGCGGGCGGCCTATGAGGAGCTGGTGGCGGGCCGGGCTGAGCTGGTGCCGTTCGCGGAGATGGCCGGGCGCACCCTGGCGGTCGGCCTGCAGCCCTACCCGCCGGGCATCCCGATCCTGCTGCCCGGCGAGGACGCCGGCCCGGCGGATGGCCCGTTCCTGTCCTACCTGCGGATGCTCACCGAGTGGGACGCCGCGTTCCCCGGCTTCGAGCACGAGATCGAAGGCGCCGTGCACGG
>JAICUO010000762.1 GCA_025935815.1 Streptosporangiaceae bacterium | reverse complement strand
CGTATAGGGCTCGAAGCCCAGGCTGAGAGAGTGCTCACCTGCCGGCGGCTACCAGAAACCGAGTCTGCCGCATCGGCAACCCCGGCAATCCCTATTAGGCTGAGCCGACGGTTTTACAGGCCGCTCGCTCCGCCCGAGTCACCCCCCGCTGACCAGCACATACGCCGTTCGAGGCGCGTTTGCGGCCGCCGTCGTCCGCTATGCGTGCGTGGGTGCAGGGTTTCGGGCCCATGCGGTCCATGACCGCCTCATCTTCGGTGACCTCGGCCTCGGGCAGGCCGGTGCGGGCGTCGAAGGGCCGCCTGCCGCGGACCGCGTCTTTCAGTTCGGTGAGGAACCCGTCGGCCAGCGGGCGGGCCTTGAACGACTTGCAGTGCTCACGGCCGCCGGCCGCCCAGCGGACCCGGTAGCGGGCTGCGGTGCCGTTGCCGGTCATCTTGATGTCCCAGAACCTGATGTCGTAGCTGTCCATCTGCTCCGTGCTCCTACCTCTCTAGCGTGTCCTGTTCTTCCAGGTGGCGCAGCCACGCGGTGAGCGCGCTGCGCCGGACCCGCACCCCGCCGCCCGGCAGCCGTACAACCGGCGGCCCGGCTCCTTGCCGGCGCCAACGGTAGAAAGCCGCCCGGGACACCCGCAGCTCGGCGATCACCTCATCGATCGTCAGCAGCGGGTCATCCGCGGTACCGGGCGCTCCGGCCGGGGTGGCGGCGGGCCAGCCGGGAGCGGTTGGCGTTCCCGGGAGCGTCAGCCACCCGGGGCTCCTGGCCCGGAAAGAGGAAAGAAGAGGAAAGGCCAAGCGCACGCCCCGACGGGGACATGCCTGACTGAAGGCAGCGCGCTGCGCTGCCGGTGGGATCTGTCATGGGCCGGGTTGACCCGCATGCCGCCGCATTTATCCGCTCACTAGGGAAATCCGGTTTTAAGGACCATTTTTCACGCGCACCCGGAAAATCGGCTCGGGCAGTTCCAGAGACATGCGGCTGCGGGGATTCGGTGGACGCGCCTGCCTGCCATCTGGTTGCCGATGATCGTGTCGGTCGAGCCGCCTGCGTGCCAGTGGTCCTGACTGCCCAGCCAGCGGCTGGAGACGAGGATCACCGGCGATAATCGGGGTCTGACTCCATGCCGGCAAGGAAGCTGGGTCGCGGTCAGCACACACCCAGTGGCTGCGTGTGTGCCGGCCGCCGTGCGGCGCGTCCGCGTCGAGTTGCCGGATACGAACGGCTGGCGGCCAAGAGACCTGGCTGGCGGTTGAGTGCCGATCACCCATTCCGGCGCTCGCGCAGGCGACTCCGGCACTGGGCTTCTTCACCGCCAACCTGCTCAACGCCGCCAAGATCGTGGAGATCCTGGCGGTACGGGCAGTTTCCGCAGGTCAGCGGCCGTCGTCACCCGGTGCCGCAGCGCTGACAGCGTTGGGAGATGGCTGAGTGCGTAACAGCGCGGCGCAGGTACGGTGAAGGCCTGGGACAGTGCCGCCGCCGGGCTGGCGTCCCAGGTGAACACGGTGCCATCGGCGCTGGCGGCCGCTGCTGCCGGGCTCATCGCGGGGACCTGAGCTGCGCGCCCGTCCGCCTCGCTAGCCGGCTCCGGGCCGGGCGCTGCTCGGACCGGGCCAGCCGCTGGCCCCGGCAGAGTGGGCGGATTCCGTCCCCGGAATCCCGTATCAGGCCCCGTGCGCCGCGTAACGGCCCCAGTGAATTTCATGCATAATAACTGTGCTCCCTGGAAGGGCCATCCCGTTTCGTTCCCCTCATAAGTCACTCCTGGCCCGATCTATGCAAGCGCGGCAAACTTTTTAGCCGATAGGCGCGTCTAACTCATTGCTTGTCATTTTACCTTCGCTTGCAGGAGATCACTTGAGACGCATGATCATCACCGGGCTAGCCGTGCTTGCGGCCGCGCTCGGAACCGTCACCGCCATCCCGGCGGCCCGCGCCGCGCTTAGCCCCAGCGCGACGACCGCCGGCGCCACCGCACCCGGTGCCACCGGGACCACCCCCGTGGACCTTATCCTGGCGCGTGCCCACCTCGGCCAGCCCGGCGCCGTGCGCCCCGCCGGCGCTATGACGCCCGCTGCGACCACCACCCCCTGGTTCCTCTTCTACGGCGTGTCGTGCCTCTCGGCCGGCAACTGCCTGGCGGTCGGCGCGAACCTGAACGGCAACGGCGGGCAAGGCGCTCCGATCGCGTCGGTGTGGAACGGCACCGCCTGGCGGTCGCTGCCGGTGCACCTGCCAACCGGCGCCACCGGCGCCGAGCTGTTCGACGTGTCGTGCAGGGCTGGCGGCTGCGTCGCGGTCGGCTACTACCGCCGGGGCAGCGCCCAGTACCCGCTCGCGGAGTACTGGAAAGGCGCCACCCTGTCGCTGGGCAAGCTGCCCGCGTCGCCATCCGGCACGGCCGACAGCGAGCTGGTGTCGATCTCCTGCCGCTCACCCAAAGCCTGCTTGGCGGTTGGCGTCTTCTTCGCCACTGCCTCGCGCGTAGTCGCCATCGCCGAGACCTGGAACGGCTCAGCGTGGAAGGCGTTCCGCCCGCCGACGCCCAGCTCGGGGCTTAGCGTCCTGGACACCGTCACCTGCGTGACCACGACCTACTGCCTCGCGGGCGGCACCTACGCCCCGAGCAAGGGCATAGGACAGCTCTCGCTCGCCGAGCAGTGGAACGGCTCGACCTGGCACCAGGTCCCGGTGAGTCAGCCCGCGTCGAGTCCCGAGGTCAGCTTGATCGACAGCATCTCCTGCTCATCCGTCAGACACTGCATGATCATCGGCGAATCGGTATCCCTGCAGGCCGACGGCACCGCGTCGACCAGGCCGTTCGCCGAGGTGCGCACCTCCGCCGGCTGGTCGCTGACTAGTATCTCGATGCCGGGCGGGGCTGCGGGCTTCTATAACCATGTGTCGTGCACGTCGGCGACCAGCTGCATGGCGGCCGGCGGGGTCGGCCCGCTCGCCAGCAGCTGGACGCAGGGGCACGCGGCGTGGGCATCGTGGAACGGCTCCGCGTGGAGCGTCCACGCCATCAACCCGCCTCCCGGCCAAGGCGCCTCCCTATGGGGTGAGGGGTGCCTCTCGCCGACCTCCTGCGTCGCGGTCGGCACCCAGGGCAAGTTCGGCACGACGACCGGCGTCGCGCTGACCGGCTTCTGGAACGGCAGCTCTTGGCGGACGATCACCACCAGGTGACGCCGGCAGGCCAGCGGTAAACACGGGGCGGCTCCTTGGCAAAGGAGCCGCCCCGTCTCGTTCAGGCACGGCATCATGGGCGATCTAACACATGCACGACGCGGTCGGCGGCGGTCTGGAGGTCGAGGACCAGTAATACCCCGGGTAGTGGGCCTGCCCGCGGGCACTGCGAGCCGAGCGCCACGGCCCCGCCGTGACGACCTGCCCCGCCGTCACCAGCCGCAGCGGCCGCTCCGACACCGTCCCGTCAGGCAGCCGGACCGGCACCGACGGGTCGCGCAACTGCGTGCCGTCCGCGTCCTGGCCACCGCGAACGCGATCTTTCG
>JAICUO010000695.1 GCA_025935815.1 Streptosporangiaceae bacterium | reverse complement strand
CTGAACGCCGACTGGTCGGCCGCCGACCGGGCCCACGACTCGTGCTGGGCCAGCGCCAGCGTCCCGGTGGCGACCGCCATCACGATCAGCAGCGCGGCCCCTCCCGCGCGCAGCGGCTGCCGGCTGAATTGCCAGCCGGCCAGCGCCGGGGTCAGCCCCCGGCCGCGCGCGGCCAGCCGGTCGGTGAACCGGGCCGCGAGCGGCAGCAGCCGCAGCGTGATGACCGTCCCGCCCGCCAGCGCCAGCGCCGGGGCCAGCGCCAGCACCGGGTCGATCCCGGCGCCGCCGCCCGACGGAGTAACGCCGGCGATGTCGCTCACCGCCGAGTACCGGCGCAGTTCCACCCCGGCCGCCACCGCCAGCAGCACCAGCGCCAGGTCCGCGCCCGCCCGGGTGGCCCCCGCCACGGTGGCCTGCCGGCCGCGCCGGATGATCGCCGCCCCCGGGCGGGCGCTGCCCGATGCCTGGGTGAGCGTCGGCAGCAGCAGCGCCACGATGGCGCAGACCGCCACCGCGGCCGCCGCCACCACGGCATCGGCCAGGCCGCCGCCGCCGGCCCCGCCCTGGACGGCACTGCCCGGGATAGCACCGCCCTGGATGGCACTGCCCGCGAACGGGCCCGGCAGCCGCAGCCCCGAGGCACGCAGCGGCCCCGAGCGGGCCAGCGCGCCCGCCAGCCACGTGCCCGCCAGCCCGCCGGCCGCGCACGCCACCACTACCAGGGGGATCACTTCCGCCCCGGCCAGCCGGGTGAGCTGCCCGCGGGTCGCGCCCCGGGCGATCAGCAGCGCGGTCTCGCCCTCCCGCTGGCTGACCAGCAGCCGCGCGGTCGCCAGCAGCGCCGCCACCGCCAGCAGCAGCAACTGCAGCGCGCTGATCACCAGCAATGACCGGGCCACGGTCTGCTCGCTGGCGGTGCCACTGAGCACATCCGGCAACGTGGTGGCCAGCGACATCCCGCCTAGCGTGGCGGACGCCGGCAGCGACTGCTGCAGCCGCGCCAGCCGCGCCGAGGTCGCCCCGTAGTCCCCCGGGGCCAGCTTGTCCAGGTCCGGCTGGGCGACCCAGCTGCCCTGGTAGACCGGCAGCGCTCCGTTGGCCGCGAACGCGGCCGGATCCACCACCAGCGGCCCGTAGATCGCGAACCCGCCGAGGACCTGGTACCCGGCCGCCGAGATCGTGTTGACCTTCCAGAAGTCATCACCCGCGCCGACGGAGTATGCCTGCGCGTTCGGCGCGTACAGCCCGCTCACCCGGATCGCGGCGGCGGCGTTGCTGACCCGGTCCTTCAGCCGCAGCACGTCCCCGACCGCCACGTGCAGCAACACCGCGCTGGCGGCCGGCAAGGCGGCGGGCACCGGGTAGTCCGCCTGGCCCGGCGGATGCGCTCGCGCGGCCGGCGCGGCCGGCCAGCTCCCGGCGACGAGGACCGCGTGGCCCGCGATGCCCGGAATCGCCGCCGCCTCCAGGATCGGCGTGTTCGCCTTCCCGGCGCTTGGCGGCGCGGCCAGGAGCGCGCCCGGGACCAGCCCGAGCGGGTCCGACCAGGTGGCCTGGTAGAAGCGCAGCGGCACCCTCGGCAGCGCCGTGCCGATCAGCCGCCGTAGTTGCGTCCCGTCCTCGGTGATCTGATCGCGGCTGGCCGGGCCGCTGATCGCCAGCGACGTCCCCGGCGCCACCGCCAGGTCATGCCGGGCCGCCAGCGGCAGCGCCTGCGCCGCGAACACCCCCAGCGCCGCCGCGACCGTGGCGGCGACCAGGGTGGTAAGCGCGGCCGCGGCCAGGACCCCCCAGTACGCGGTGATCCGTCGCGTAGTCAGGGATCCTCGCGGGCCGATCACGAATCACAGGATTCCCCACGATAACCAACGTGATCAACGCCGGGTATGTAACTCTTGCGCTGAACTGGGGGACACCACAGATGCGAGGGAGCCGGATGCCAGTCATCCTTATTACCGGTGCCGCCGGGAAGGTCGGCGCGATGCTGCGGACGCGCCTGGCCGCGCCCGGCCGGATCCTGCGACTCGCCGACATCGCCCCGCTCGAGGCCGGGCCCGGCGAGGAGGCGGTCACCGCGAGCGTGACGGACCTGGCCGCGATGACCGCCGCTTGCGACGGCGCGGACGCCGTGATCCACCTGGGCGGCATCCCCCTCGAGGCGGACTGGGACCGGATCCTCGACGTCAACATCCACGGCACCTACACCATCCTGGAGGCGGCCCGCCGCGCCGGGGTGCCCCGGGTGGTCATCGCCTCCTCCAACCACGCGGTCGGGTTCGCCTCCCTCGACAGCACCCCGATCCCCGACTACGCGTTCCCCGCCCCCGACACCTTCTACGGCGTCTCCAAGGCGGCCGGGGAGGCGCTCGGGGCGCTGTACAGCCGCCGCCACGGCATGGACGTCATCTGCGTGCGCATCCTGGCCTGCGTGGAGAAGCCGTGGAATGCGCGGATCCTGTCCGCCTGGCTGTCCCCGGATGACTGCGGGCGGCTGTTCGAGGCCTGCCTGACCGCGCCTAGCCCCGGGTACCGGGTCATCTTCGGCGTGTCCGCCAACACCCGGGGCGGCTGGGTGTCGCTGGATGAGGCGCGGGCGCTCGGCTACGAGCCACGGGACGACGCCGAAGTGTACGCGGACCAGGTCCTGGCCGAGGCGGCCGCCGCAGAGGGTCCGGTCGTCATCCCCGAGCACCGCTACCTAGGCGGGGAATTCACCGGCCCGAACCCGCCCCGCGTCGGAAAATGACACCCCCGCGAACCGGGCAAGTTCCGGGCGCGTCGCCATCGAGGGGGCTACGTTGGGGAGTTGTGAGGCCCGGCTAGCGTGGTGATTTGTCAGGATTTGAGGCGTTTCGGGATATTCTTCCCTTCGCGACACGCCGAATTTTCCGATCTGGCAGCGAAGATCCATGTTTGCCGAGATGATGTTGTGACCTGAATCCCGACCCGGACGAGAGGTGACCGCCACGATGAGGAGCGGATGGCCATCATCCCAGGATGATCCTGGTAGGCATTCCGTGGATCACCGGCAGGTGCCGTTCGGCCCCGAGGTCTCTCGGCCCGGTGGCTACGCCGACTCCGGTGAGGACCCCTACGCGGCTTACAACGCCGTCGGCTATGGCGACCCGGGGTACAGCAACCCTGGCTACAACGGCCCCTCCGCGCAGGACGCCGGCGTTCCCGGCACCCGCACCGTCCGCGGCTTCGTGGACCCGGGCTACCAGGGCCCCGGCCCCCGCGCGCTTCCCCCGGGGTCGGACTACGGTGCCCCGGACTACCCGTCGGCGGGCCTCACCGCGCCCCAGGATTTCGGCGGCACCGACTTCGGCGGCACCGACTCCGGCGGCAGCGGGTACGGCGACCCGGCCGGCTACTCCCAGCCGTGGGACTACAGCCAGCCGCTGCGCTACGACGACGAGCCGGGCTACTCCGGATCCGGCTACCCGGGTCCCGGTCACCCCTCCGGGCCGTACCCGATCCAGGGCGGCTATGACGGGGCCGCCTACAACGGCTCCGAGCTATCGCGCCCTGGCATCGGCGGCCCGGGCTACGACCTGAGCGGCATCATCGGGACTAGCGACTTCCCGGCGTTCGGCTACGACGAGCCCAGCGTCGAGCGCCTCTCCTACGACGACCCGCGCTACACCGACGGCCCTGGCTACGGCCAGTCGCGCTACGGCGGGCCGCAGGGCTACGACCAGCAGGGGTGGGACCCGCAGGCCTATAGCCGCGACGGCCAGGGCGGCCCTCGGCAGGACCGTCCCGCCTTCGATGACACCCGGCTAGACGCCTTCTTCGGCCCCGACCACCGCGACCCCCGCGATGGCGGCGGCCCTGGGCCGCGTCGTCCGTCGCCGGACGCCTTCACGCCGGCTTCCCCCTCGCCGCGGACGCGCCGCTCCGCCGAGACCCGGATGGACCTCGGCTTCCGCGCGCTGGGAATGAACCAGACCCG
>JAICUO010000668.1 GCA_025935815.1 Streptosporangiaceae bacterium | reverse complement strand
GCCTCGTCGGCGCGGTTGTCGCGGATCGCGGCGGCCCCTGCCCGCACGAGCAGGCGCCCCCAGGCGGCGAGCTGCTCGCGGGTCGCCTTCGACATGCGGGGCTCCACGTCGTCGGCCCACCGGAACGCAAGCTCCCGCGTCTCGGTCAGGCGCCCTTGCCGGATGAGCCCCCAGCAGCGCTCCTCCGTCACCGACGCGGCGGTCAGCGCGTCCTGCGCATCCTCCAGCGCGAGGTCGAATGCCCGCTCTGCCGCGTCGAACTCCCAGACGTGGAGCATCAGCGCGCCCGCGACCTGGCGGACCTGGGACCGCAGCGTCAGCGCGGTGCCCCTGCCCTGCGCGGGGACGAGCGCGACGAGGGCATCGGCGTCGCGCAGCAGCGCGGCGACCGGCGCGCTGATCTCGTCGAACTTCCCGTCCAGCAGGAGCGGCGTCACCGACCGGAACGCCGCCGTCATGCCCCCGGTCGTCGGCTCTTCAGCCGGCTGGTCACCATGCTGGCCGTCTATCGCCAGCCGCACGGGCTCCCACCGCCGGGTGCTGTCTGGCGCGGGGACGGGCGCGTCCGGCCTGGTCATCAGCGCTGATGTCGGCACGCCGAGGGCGACCGCCAGGCGGCGGGCGGTCTCCAGCCGGATGTCGGTGATCAGCCCTTGCTCCAGCTTCTTGACCAGGGACAGGGACACCCCGGCGGCCGGGGCCAGCTCGCGCTGCGTCATTCCCCGCCGCATACGGACGCTCTTGAGCCGGTCGCCGATCCCTTCCATCTGATCGGCCATGCGCTCTCACACCTCCACATCCCGGAGCCTCGGTAATCCCCAGAATATGCACGGCGGCACCATGGACGGGCCATAACCCCGGGACCCGGTGCCCCCGAAAAGCCCTGTGCGTGCCGCATGTGCGAGATACGCGGCTGCGTGCCTGCCACGAGCAGCGCTCACTGTCCCTTTCACAATGCACAGTTTGAAAGGGCCATTGCCCCGGCATTTGCGCGGTTCATAGCGTCTGTCCTAGCCCACGTCGTAGATAGACCGGAGGGAGACGGCGCATGATCAAGGTAGCGGCCGAGGCGGCTCATGGCTGAGCAGCCGCCTGCCGTGCGCGCTGGCGTTGTCCCCCATCAGGGTCACGCGCGGCCCGTCTTGTGGTGGGCCCGCGACTTCCCGGGCGGCACCGATCAGGCCCGCCAGGCGCGGCACTGGATCGCGGACCTGCTTCCGCAATGCGATCCCCTGGACGATCTTCTCCTGCTCGCCGGCGAACTGTGCGCGAACGCCGTCGTGCACACCCGCAGCGGGGAGCCCGGGGGGCGCTTCAGCGTCGCAGTCGAGTGGACGCCCGAGGCGGCCAGGATCGTGATCGGGGACCAGGGATGGCCGGAGAGCACGGCTATCAGCGCGAAGGCGGGCGGCACGGCCTGGACGCAGGAGTCCGGGCGCGGGCTGTGGCTCGTCGATCAGCTGGCCGACGACTGGGGAACCGCCACCCACTGCGCAGGCCGCGTGGTGTGGGCCGACGTCCGATGGCAGGCCAGCGGCGGACCGCACATGGAGGCTCCCGGCGGCCTGGACGCCGCGATCGCGGACATCACAGCGACCCGCCGGGCATTCCCCGGCACCACGATCTGGTGGGGCCACCTGACACAGGCATGGTGGGCGGACCACCCCAGCACCAGCGGTTTGATCAGCTCACCTGCCCCGAGCGGACTGCGGAAGCTCCTGGCAGATGCCTACCTGGGGTTCCAGCACACGACCGTCGGCCGCCGTTCCTCACCGCCCCCTGACCTCCAGACGCGCCAGCCGGGAGGCTCCCTGCCCGAACCGGTCCGGGAAGCTGCCGTTCAGGCAGGCCGCCGGCGTCGGCCAATTGACCCGCTCCTGCTGCAACGGGTCCAGGATGCGCTGGCGCGGCTGCCCGAACACGTCACGACTCGGCATTACTTCGCGGGCCAGGATCGGCGCTCATGAGTGCCCCCCAGGTCAGCGGTAGTGTCCGTGATCGTCCGGCGGGCGCCTGCAAGCGTGCCAGTGTCACGACAGCCGGGAACCCGAGGTGACGCCGGCGCTGCGGCTGCGCCAGCGGCTTATCGGGGCGACGCTGCGCCGCTATCGGGAGGACGCCGGGTGCGACTTGCAGGACGCGGCCCGCACCCTGGGCTGCGACCGGTCCAAGGTCTCGCGGATCGAGGCCGGGGAACGAGGCATCCGGTTGACCGAGCTGCGGGAGCTCCTGTCGGAGTACGGCACCGACGAGTCCGGGCGCGACACCCTAGAGGCCCTGGCCCTGGCGACCCGCTCCGGCTGGTGGCAGGACTACCGGCGGATACTGTCAGCCGGGTACATCGACCTGCTGATCGCCGAGAGCGTCGCCACGCAGATCACGATCTACGCGCCGTTGCAGGTGCCCGAGCTGCTGCATGCCAAGGACTACGCGAGAGCGGTCGCGCTAACTGGCAGCGGCGGCGATAAGGAGGTCGCGGACGCTGCGGCGGCGGCCACGATGGCGCGCCAGCAAGCCGTCCTCCACGAGAGCGGCACGACAGTCACCGTCGTGCTCGGGGAGGCCGCCCTGCGGCAGCAGGCCGGCGGCGCTGGCGTGCTGCGGGACCAGCTGCGCCACCTCGCGAGGCTCGGGCGCGGCCTCCCGGCGGCAATACAGGTGCTGCCGGTCACGGCCGGGACCCACGGGGCGCACGGCGGGTTCTCGGTGTTGCAGTTCGGCCCGGTGATGCCGCCCGGCCTGGTTGTCGTTGACGGTCCCGGCGAGGGCGGGATCTACCTGGATGCGCCGGAATCGGTTGCCGCCTACTCCGTAGCGTTCTCCCGGCTCCGGGAACTGGCCCTCAGCCCGCACGACTCGGCCTGGATGCTGCGGGAGGCCGCCCATGACTAGCCCGCCCGGCAATGAGCTGGCCAGGTGCGCCTCTGCCACTGGCGGGAATCCTGAGCGCGTCCCGGAGCTCCCGGTCGTCGCGGTCAAGGGGCCAGCGCAGGTGATCAGCCTGGTGCCGTGGCTGCTCGGCTTCCGGCACGGTAACGCGGACCTGGTGGTGATCGGGACGTCGCCGCCCCGGGGCCGGGTCACGCTGACCTGGCGGTGGGACCTGCCCGGCCCGGCCACCCCGGTCCTGGCCGCCCAGGCCCGTCGCGCCGTCGCGGCCCTGGCCGTGCAGGGCTGCACGAAGGCGATGGTGATCGGGTTCGGCCCCGACCGGCTCGTCGCGCCCGCCATCGCGCTAGTGCAGGATGCCGCCACGGCGGCTGGCCTGGAGATCGGGGACCTGCTGCGCGCTGAGGGCGGCCGGTACTGGTCCTACCTGTGCACCAGCCCGGGGTGCTGCCCGCCCGAGGGCACCTACTACGACCCGGACGCCAGCCCGGTGACCGCCGCATACCAGACCGCCGGGGCACCGCCACCCAGAGCCAGCCGGGACGCCGTCGCGGCCACCATAGCCCCGGCGGCCGGGGCGGAGGCCTCGCCGATGCGCCAGGCCATGGAGCGCGCCGCCCTGCGCGCCCGCCACCTGGACCAGCGGGTGGCCCGGCCCGGCCGCACGGCCCGCCAGCCACCGCTGGTCATCTCCGGCATCCGCGCGGTCACCGCGGCCATCAAGGCCTACCGGGACGGCGGCGTCGTCACCGGCTATGACCAGCTCGCCTGGCTCACCGTGACCCTGGGTACGCCTGAGGTGCGTGACGCCGCGTGGCTGCGGATGGACCCTGCCCACCGTGCCGCCCACCAGCGGCTGTGGACGACCCTGACCCGGCTGGCGCCACCCGGGCACGTGGCCCCTCCGGCGGCGCTGCTGGCGTTCACCGCCTGGCAAGACGGCAACGGCGTCCTCGCCAACCTGGCGCTGGACCGGGCACTGGCCGATAGCCCGGCCGACGACGCGGCCCGAGTGCTCCGCACCGCCCTCGAATCCGGCGCACCCCCGTCCCTGGCCGACCCGGCAGCCATGACCGGCCCGGCCAAGGCGCTCAAGGTCGCCGCCGACCTCGGACCCCAGGCACGGCCAAGCCCAGGCCCAGCCCCGTGATGAAAATCCTAACCACCCAGACAACCGTGAGGTCAACCGTGTCCCACCCCAGCCTTCCCGGCATCCAGGTCCCCGACTTCCAGCACGTTCACCTGCAACGGCTCAAGCTCGCCGCCGACGTCATCCTCAGCGAGGCCCCCGACCTG
>JAICUO010000977.1 GCA_025935815.1 Streptosporangiaceae bacterium | reverse complement strand
TCCCCGCCGTCGGCGAGTTCCATCGCCGCGACGAGCAGCGGATGGCCGGTCGCACCCAGCCCGGCTACGGTCACATCCCCTGTCGCCGGGGCCGACTGGAGCCAGTACCTGGCGCGGCGGAAGGCGTAGGTCGGCAGGTCTACCCGCCGACCGGGCGGCAGGACCGCCGCCCAGTCCACCCTGGCCCCGTGCACGTGGGCTGCGGCCAGGGAGGCCAGCAGCCTGGCGGGGCCGCCGTCGCCACGGCGCAGGGTGCCGACGGCCGTTGCGGCTGTCCCCGTCTCTTCCAGGCAGCCTGCGACCGAGGCGGTCAGCACGGGGTGCGGGGACGCCTCGATGAACAGTGTGCCGCCGGCGCCGGCCAGGGTCCGGACCGCGCGCTGGAAGTCGACTGGGGCGCGCAGGCTGGCGTACCAGTAGCCAACGTCCATTTCCGGGCCGTCCAGGAACTGCCCGGTGACCGCGGAGACCAGCGGGATCCGCGCCGGGCGGGGGGCCAGACCGCCGAGCGCGGCCAGGATCTGCTCCCGCTGTTCCTCGACCTGCGGGCCGTGGGAGGCGTAGTCGACCGGCAGCACACGAGTGCGGACGCCGTCGGCCCCGCACGCGGCGACCAGGGCCTGAACCGCGTCCGGGTCGCCGGATACCACGGTGTCGGCCGGGCCGTTGACCGCGGCCACCGACAGCCGACCCTCCCATGCCGCCAGGCGGCGTCCCGCCGCAGCGGCGGGTTCGGCCACTGACACCATCGCGCCCCGCCCGGCCAGGGCGGTCAGTGCCCGGGATCGCAGCGCTACCACCCGTGCCGCTTCTTCCAGGGACAAGACCCCGGCCACCGCCGCGGCGGCGATCTCGCCCTGGGAGTGCCCGGCTACCGCGGCGGGCACCACCCCGGCCGCTTCCCAGACCGCGGCCAGCGAGACCATCACCGCCCACAGGGCTGGCTGCACCACGTCCGCCCGGCCGAGGTCGGGGGCGTTGTCCGGGCCGGCCAGGACGTCGCCGAGCCGCCAGCCGGTGAACGGCTCCAGGGCGCGGGAGCAATCCGCCAGCCGGGCCGCGAACACCGGCGAGGCCGCGGCGAGCTCGGTGCCCATCCCGGCCCACTGGCTGCCTTGCCCGGGGAACACCAGTACGGTCTTGCCCGGCTCCCCAGCCGTCCCGGTCACCGCGCCCGGCGCGGGTCGGCCCGCCGCGACCGCCTCCAGTCCCTCCAGCAGCTCCCCGCGGTCCCGGCCGACCACCGCCGCCCGGTACTCCAGCGCCGCCCGCGACACTGCCAGCGAGTAGCCGACATCCCCTGGATCCAGCTCCGGCCGGGCCGCCGCGAACTCCCGCAGCCGCCCCGCCTGCGCCACCAGCCCCGCCGCGCTGCGCCCAGACACCAGCCACGCCATCGGCCCTTGCGCCAGCACCCCGCCCGCCGCGGCAGGACCCGGAGCCTGCCCGTCGGCCGGCTCCCCAGCGGGGGGTTCTTCGAGGATGAGGTGGGCGTTGGTACCGCTGATCCCGAAGGAGGACACCCCGGCGCGGCGGGGGTGCTCCCCCGCGGGCCACGCGACGGGGCTGCCGAGCAGCCGGACCGTGCCTGCCGACCAGTCCACGTGGGGAGACGGCTCGGCGACGTGCAGGGTGGCCGGCAGCACGCCGTGCCGCATGGCCTGGATCATCTTGATGACGCCGGCCACCCCGGCCGCGGCCTGGGTGTGGCCGATGTTCGACTTGACCGAGCCCAGCCACAACGGCCGCTCACGATCCTGCCCGTACGTCGCCAGCAGCGCC
>JAICUO010000437.1 GCA_025935815.1 Streptosporangiaceae bacterium | reverse complement strand
GCGAAGGGGAAACACCCGGTCCCATTCCGAACCCGGAAGTTAAGCTCTTCAGCGCCGATGGTACTGCAGGGGAGGCCCTGCGGGAGAGTAGGTCACCGCCGGACATCTTTTATAGAAGACGAGAGCCGCTCCCCTCAAGGGTAGAGCGGCTCTCGTCTTTTACGTTCCGTCAGCCGATGGCCGCCACCATCGCGATCGACACCAAGGGCCCCCGGCCGGTCGGCTCCTATCTTGCTCATCACCGAGACAAGCTGATCGCCAGGTCGTCGAGGGCGATCTCGGCCCGGTCGACCGCCGCGTAGAGGGCGTCCAGGTCGGCGTAGCCGAGCCTGCGGCACTCGCGCAGCGCCATGCCGCTGGCCTCGAGGTCCAGCAGGTGCGCACCGGAGGAGGCCAGGGCCGCGGCCAGCGCCTCGCGGCCGGCGGTGGCGGCCTGCTCGTCTTGGTCCCGGGCGATCTCGGCCTTCTTGTTGGCGAACCAGCGCTGCAAGTGCGCCCGCGCCTGCGCGCTGCGGGCCGCGCCCAGCCAGGACTCGGGCGGGTCGGCGGGCGGACCGGTGATGAGCTGAACGACCTGCCCGTGTGCCAGTTGCCGATCCAGCGCGGTCCGCCGCCCGTTGACCAGCACCCCGGCCGCCCGGTTGGCGGTTTCCGGGGCGATCACGTACGCGAAGTCGATACCGGTCGCCCCGGCCGGCAGGCCGATCGGGGACCCGTCCGGAGCGAAGACCAAGATCCCCGCGGTGTCCAGGTCGGCGCGCAAGCTCGCCAGGAAGTCCTCCGAGGCGGTCAGCGGCTGCCAGGCCAGCAGCCGGTCCAGCCACTTCAGGTCGGCGAGCCGGGCCGCCTCGGTGCTCACCTGGCCGGTCCGGCCGCCCGCCGCGCGGATGTGCGCGGCAACGCCGAAAAGGGCCACCTGGTCCATGGCGGGCGTCCGGATGATCACGTCGATGGTCTCGCCGTCGGTGGCCAGCAGCGAGGTGTGCAGCGAGCGGTACATGTTGTGCTTCGGCGTGGCGACATAATCCTTGAACCGGGCCTGGACCGGCCGCCAGCGCGCGTGCAGCGCGCCCAGCGCCACGTAGCAGTCAGTGTCCTGACCGTCCGCCACCACGACGACCCGGGTCACGCTGCGCGGGTGCAACGTCCCGTCCACGCCGGCCGGCAGGTCCCGGTACACCGAGTAGAGGTGCCGGTCGCGCGCCTCGACGGTCACCCGAAGGCCGGTGGCGGCGAGCTCGCCGCGCATCTGGGCCAGCAGCGGCGCCAGGTAGGCCTCGCGGCCGGGGGCGGTCGAGCGGACGAGTGCCCGCAGCTCGTCGTGCTCTTGCGGCTGGAGCACGCCGAAGACCAGGTCCTCCAGCTCCCGCAGGTAGGCGTACAGCCCCAGGCGCCCGGCGAAGGGGACGAGCAGCTCCAGCGTCGCCCGCGCGATCCGCTCGCGCTTTTCCCGCTTCGGGTGATGCTTCAAGGTGCGCATGTTGTGCACCCGGTCGGCCAGCTTGATCACCAGGACCCGCAAGTCGATCGACGCCGCCATGATCATCTTGCGGAACGTCTCGGCCTCGGCGCGTTCCCCCCACCGCGCGCCGTCCAGCTTGGTGACGCCGTCCACGAGGATCGCCACCTCGGGACCGAACTCCGCCCGTACCTGCCCGATCGGGAGGTTGGTGTCTTCCACCGTGTCATGCAGCAGCGCCGCGGCCAGGGTCGTGGTGTCCATGCCGATCGCGGCCAGCAACTGGGCGACCGCGAGCGGATGGGTGATGTAGGGGACGCCCGACTTGCGCGCCTGGCCGCGGTGATAGCGCTCGGCCACCTCGTAGGCGCGCAGCAGCAGCCCCGTGTCGGCCTTCGGAAACGCGCGCAGATGCTCGGCGATCAACGGCGCGGCGGCGGCTATCTCCGGCGAGCGGGTGCCCCTGGCAGGCAAGCCGCGCGCCAGCCGATGGGCGCGCACGCTAAGCGTCGCGGTCCCGGCAGGCATGAGTCTCTCCCGTAAACCGTTCTTCACTGGTTGTGCTTGAGGTTATCCGCTGGGCACCGTCAAGGCGAGTAGTTCGGGGACCGCCGATATCTAATTGCTCCCGGCGCCAGCGTCAAGGCGACCCGCGCGCCACTCCTATTCCGCCGCCGGGGCTTGCTCGCGCAGCTGGATGGCGCGGACCAGGAGCTGGGAGACGTCGATGACCTCGAGGGTTTCCTTGGCCTGGCCGGCGGCCTTCTTGGCGTTGACGGCGTCGCCGAGCATGACCATGCAGTAGGGGCAGCCGGTGGCGATGCTGTCGGGGTCCAGCGCGAGGGCCTCGTCGACCCGGTTCTCGTTGATCCGCGACCCGGTGCGCTCCTCCAGCCACATGCGGGCGCCGCCGGCGCCGCAGCAGAAGCCCTTGCCCTTGCAGCGGTGCATCTCCTCCGCTCGCACGCCGGGGACGGATTCGATGACATGCCGGGGCGGGGTGTAGACCTGGTTGTGGCGGCCCAGGAAGCACGGGTCGTGGTAGGTGACCTTCTCATTGACCGCGTTGACCGGCTTGAGGTGGCCTTCCTCGACCAGGCGGGACAGCAGCTGGGTGTGGTGGATGACCTCGTAGTTCCCGCCGAGCTGCGGGTACTCGCGGGCGATGGTGTTGAAGCAGTGCGGGCAGGAGGCGATGACCTTCTTCCCGTGCTCCTTGGATACGCCCGCCTCGTTCAGGGTCTCCACGTTCTGCTGGGCGAGCATCTGGAACACGAACTCGTTGCCCAGCCGCCGGGCGGGGTCGCCGGTGCACGCCTCGGCCGGGCCGAGCACCGCGAAGGTGACCCCGGCGGCGTGCAGCAGCTGCGCGGTCGCCTTGACGGCCTTCTTGGCCCGGTCCTCCAGGGCGCCGGCGCAGCCGACCCAGTACAGGTACTCCACGTCGGCGGGGATCTTGCCGTCGATCACCGGGATCTCGAAGTCCATCTCGGTGATCCACTCGGCCCGCTTCATCTCCGGCATGCCCCAGGGGTTGCCCCTGCGCTCCAGGTTGTTGAGCATGCCCTGGGCCTCTTGCGGGAAGGCGGACTCGACGAGGACCTGATGGCGGCGCATGCCGTTGATGTGGTCGATGTGCTCGATGTCGACCGGGCACTCGTTCACGCAGGCGCCGCAGTTGGTGCACGCCCACAGCACCTCGGGGTCAATAACGCCATTGTCGTCCTTGCCGCCGACCAGGGGCCGGGCGGCCTCGGCGAGCACGTCGGCGGGCAGCGACTCGCGGGCGCCCTCATCGGCCAGGAGGTAGGGGGCCTTGGCGAAGGCATGGTCCCGCAGGTCCAGGATGAGCTGCTTGGGGGACAGGGGCTTGTCGGTGGCCCAGGCGGGGCACTGGGACTGGCAGCGGCCGCACTCGGTGCAGGTCCCCATGTCCAGCAGGCCCTTCCAGGAGAAGTCCTCGATCTTCCCCATGCCGAACACGTCGGTGTCGGGGTCGGCCTCCTCGAAGTCCAGCACCTTGCCGCCCGACCGCATCGGCGGCAGCGGCCCCAGCGCGTCCGGCCGGCGGGAGAACATGACGTTCAGCGGCGCCAGCCCGATGTGCAGGTGCTTGGAGTAGGCCACCACGACCAGGAACGCCATGATCACGCCGATCTGGCCCAGGATGAAGACCGCCTCCAGCACGCTGTTGACGCCGTACCCGAGCGGGTGAAGCCACTTGCCGACGGTCCACGACGCGAACGGCCACGCCCCGGCGCCGGAGTAGGGGAACACCCCGGTGTTCTCCTGCGCGCCCCGGTAGATCAGCAGGGTCGCGATCACCAGGAAGATCATGGCCAGGACGACCCAGGCGGCGCGGGTGTGCGACCCGAAGAACCGTGACCGGCGCCCCTCGCGATGCGGGTCGTCGCGCAGGCGGATCACGGTGAACGTGGCGATGCCGGCCAGCACCCCGGTCGCGAACAGGTCCTCGATGAACCCCAGCGCGGCCGACCGCCCGATCCCGGGGATCGCGAAGTCCCGGGCGAACAGCGCCCCGTAGGCCTCGATGATCGTCAGCAGCAAGATGATGAAGCCCCAGAACGTCGCGGCGTGCGCCGCCCCCGGCACCGACCACTTCAGCAGCTTGCGCTGCCCCACCACCTCGGTCAGCTGCGTCCTCAGCTCACCCGGCACGTGCTCGCGGGCATACTCAATCCGCTCGGGGGCCGGCTGCCCGGACAGCGCCAGCCGCTGCAGCCACCACAGCCGCCTGCCCGCGATGGCGATCGCCGCCAGCGTCAGCACCAAGCCGATGACCATCCTCGCGACCATCTACTGACCACCAATCGTCTTGGGTCGTGAACACGACCAATATTACTCGCGAGTAACTGAGAAACGCGTTGCTCGCCACTGCTTATCGCTCGTCACCTTTGCTTAAGCGCGCTCATGAAACCGTTGATCGCGTCCTGCACGGCAGGCGAGGCCCGCATCTGCGTGGACGCGTCATCCTCAGCTTGGCTCACCGGCGCCAGCCGGTCCCGGGCGGGCCCTGCCTTTGCGGGGATCACGGGCACTGTAGTGTTTATCCTGCGGTAGAGGCTAGTTGCGCGCAATGGGAGAATGCGATTCTCATCACGGAGGGCCACATGAGCGAGCCGACCACCGGACCCTCGGGGGGTACCGATGATGCGCCGCAGGGATACTCCGTTCGGCTCCCCGGGAGGCAGCTGCCCGGGCCAGCGCTGCTGTTTTGCCCGGCGGACCGGCCGGACCGCTACGCCAAGGCGCTGGCCGCCGCCGACGGGGTGATCCTCGACCTGGAGGACGGCGTCGGCGCCGCCGCCAAGGCCGCCGCCCGCGAGGCGCTGCTCGCCCGCCCCCAGGACCCGGCCCGGGTCATCGTGCGCGTCAACGCGGTCGGCACGCCCGAGTTCGACACCGACATCGCCGTCCTCCGGCAGACCGGGTACACGACGATCATGCTGCCCAAGGCCGAAAGCCGCGAGCAGCTCGACGCCGTCGCCGAGCGCGCCGGCTGGCGCGTCGTCGCGCTGGTCGAGTCGGCGCTGGGCATCTTGCGGGCCGCGGAGATCGCCGCCGCTCCCAACGTCATCGCCATGCTGTGGGGCGCGGAGGACCTCATGGCCTCCGTGCGCGGCCGGACCAGCCGCCACCCCGACGGCACCTACCGGGGTGTCGCCCTGCACGCCCGCGCAACCACGCTGCTGGCCGCGTCGGCGCACGGCAAGCTCGCCATCGACGCCATCTACGCGAACATCCCCGACCTCGATGGACTCCGGCAGGAGGCCGAGGACGCCGCCGCGTCCGGCTTCGCGCTCAAGGCGCTCATCCACCCCAGTCACGTCGCCGTGGTTCGCCAGGCCTTCCGCCCCGACGACAAGCAGCTCGCCTGGGCCCGGCGCGTCCTCGCCGCCGCCCGGCACGGCGGTCACGATGGCGGCGCGATCAAGCTCGACGGCCAGATGATCGACGCGCCCGTCATCCGCCAGGCCGAGGCCATCTTGTCGGCGGCGGGCGAGGACCACTAGGCGTCCAGGCCGAGCTCGCGGGCGATCAGCATGCGCTGCACCTCCGACGTGCCCTCGCCGATCTCCAGGACCTTCGCGTCCCGGTAGAACCGCCCGACCGGGTACTCGTTCATGAACCCGTACCCGCCGAACACCTGCGTGGCGTCCCGCGCGTTGTCCATCGCCGCGTTGGACGCGGTCAGCTTGGCGATCGCCGCCTCCTTCTTGAACGGGCGCCCGGCCAGCATCAGCGCCGCCGCGTGGTAGTACGCCAGCCGCGCCACGTGCGCACGGGCCTCCATGTCGGCGATCTTGAACTGCAGGGCCTGGAACCGCCCGATCGGCCCGCCGAAGGCCTCCCGCGACGCCACGTACCGCAGGCACTCATCGACGCAGCCCTGCGCCAGGCCCACCGACAGCGCCGCGATCGCGACCCTCCCCTCATCGAGGGTCCGCAGGAACTGCGCGTATCCCCGGCCGCGTTCGCCGAGCAGGTTCACCGCCGGAACGCGGCACCCGGAAAACGACAGTTCCCGGGTGTCCGAGGCCGACCAGCCGACCTTGGAGTACTTCTTGGACACGGTGAAGCCCGGCGTCCCCGCCGGGACGATGATCGTCGAGATCTCCGGCTTACCGTCCGGCCGCGTCCCGGTCACCGCCGCGACCGCTACGTACCCGGTGATCGACGTGCCGGAGTTGGTGATGAACGCCTTCGTCCCGTCGATCACCCATTCTTCGCCGTCCAGCCGGGCGCGGGTGCGCATCGCCCCCGCCACGTCCGAGCCGCCCCCCGGCTCGGTCAGCCCGAACGCGCCCAGCACCTCGCCCGCGCACAGCCCCGGCAGCCAATCGGCTTGCTGCTCGGGCGAGCCGTACCGGTACATCGGCATGACCCCGAGCGACACCCCGGCCTCGACGGTGATCGCCACTGAGGAATCGACCCGCGCCAGCTCCTCCAGCGCCAGGCACAGCGCGAAGTAGTCACCGCCCATGCCGCCGTGCTCCTCGGGGACCGGCAGGCCGAACAACCCCATCCGCCCCATCTGCGCCACGATCTCGTAGGGGAACTCGCCCCGCTCGTACAGGTCCCCGATCACCGGGGCGACCGCGTCGCGGGCGAACTTCTCGACGGTCTTGCGCAACTCCTCGTGCTCGGAATCCAGAGCGTAACTAAGCATCGGATGCCTCCTCGATAACGGCCAGCGTC
>JAICUO010000804.1 GCA_025935815.1 Streptosporangiaceae bacterium | reverse complement strand
CGCTGCGCCAGTCCCCGGCTGCCCGCGCCGACGCCGGCCGCCACGGCTTCGACCAGGGGACCAGGGCCAGGTCCCCGGCCAGCGCCGTAATCGCGTCCCGGGCCCGGGCCTCGGGCGCCAGCGTCATCAAGACGATCACCCGGATCATGAAAGCCCTGGCCAGGAGCCTTTCCCGCTCGCCCTTCACGAACCGGCCGTCCAGCCTCGCGTCCTCCGCGATCCCGCTGACCAGGCCCGGCCCCGCCTCCAGTGGCCCGAGCGTCGCGTGGTGCACCGGGCTGCCCTTGGCGCGGACCTGCCCGTCCCGTTTCACCTGCGCCTCCGCGACCGCCACCACCTTGCAGGACACCACGGGACCGCCGGTGCCGACCGTCTTCGTGCCGCCGACGACCAGCGCGGACCGGTCCCCCTCGCCCGGCACCCGGCCGCTCTTCAGCGGCGACGCAACCAGCTCCAGCGGAACCGCGACGATCATCCCGGCCGAAACGGACACGGCACACGCCGGGACAGGGTAAGAAAGCACAGAGGCTCCCGTTGAGAAGTGGGACTTAGACACTCACACTTCTAGCGGGAGCCTCACCCGTCCCGCAGGGAACCTGCACAACAAGCCAGCAGCCAGGAACGATCACGCAAAGCGACTGACAACAGGACCAACCCTCAGCCGTTTCGCCTTAAAGCGCTGGCATTGACATATATCCCGCCGACCTACTACCTCGTATTAGCCCTGCCTCGTATTAGCCCTGCGGCGTGACCGTGAATACCAGCGGACCGCCGGGCACGGGCGGCGAATTCGGGTAACCGTAGGACGATGTCAACCCACCCGCGTCGGTGAGCTGGAACGCCACCGTGTAGGTGCCAGGCGGCAGGCCAACCGGAAGCGGGATCGAGGTGGTGACTCAATGCCAGCGGTTTAAGGCGTAACCGGTTGAGGGCTGGTTCTGTTGGTGGTGGCGCTGTGTGATCGCTACTGGCTGCGGGCTTGTTGCCCTGGCTGGCTGCGAGACGGGTGAGGCTCCGGCTAGAAGTGTGATTGCCTAGATCCACTTCAGCCACCGGAGCCTCACGTGCCTTCTTCTTACCCTGTCCCGTCTGCTGGCGTGCCCGTTCCGGCCGGGATGATCGTCGCGGTGCCGCTGGAGCTGTTCGCGTCGCCGCTGGTGAGCGGGCGGGGCCTGGGCGAGGCAGACCGGTCCGCGCTGGTCGTCGGCGGGACGCCGA
The DNA here is from genome assembly GCA_025935815.1 of Streptosporangiaceae bacterium. Lineage (GTDB taxonomy): Bacteria > Actinomycetota > Actinomycetes > Streptosporangiales > Streptosporangiaceae > Trebonia. The sequence goes on along the minus strand of JAICUO010000804.1, from coordinate 2,037 downwards.
AGGTCCGCACGGGCGGCCTGGTCGCGTACTGCAAGGTGGTCGTGGTCGCGCAGGCGCAGGTCAGGAGGGACGGGCAGGTCCGGGCGAAGGGCGGCCCTGTGCATCACGCGACTCTGGGGCCGCTGGAGGCGCAGGCCGGGCCTGGCGTCATCGAGTCGGTCGCGGGGCAGGCCCCGCTGGACGCCCGGCTGGTGAAGGGCGAGCGGGAAAGGCTCCTGGCCAGGGCGTTCATGATCCGGGTGATCGTGTTGATGACGCTCATGCCGGACGCGCGGATCAGCGACGTGATCGCCGCGCTGGCCGGGGACCTGGCCATCGTGCCGTGGGCGCGGCCGTGGCATCCCGCGTCGGCGCGGTCGGCCGGGGACTGGCGGGCCGCGCTCGGCCCGGTCCCGCTGGAGGAGCTGCGGGACCTGGTGCTGGGCTCGTCCTGGCGGGAGCACCAGGAGCACGGCTGCCCCGGGGCCGTGACCATCGGGAAGAGGCGGCCGCTGCGGGCGGGGTCGCTGGACGGGACGCTGATCCGGGTGCCGGACACGCCGGGGAACAGGGCGTTCTTCGGGTCGGTCGGCACGGGGGATGACTCGTCGCCGTTCCCGCAGGCCAGGGCGCTGCCGGTGACCTGCTGCTCGTGCCGGGCCATGTTCGCGGTGCCGCACGGCCCGGCCGGGACGGGCAAGGCGGAGTCGGAGCAGTCCCTGCTGGACGAGGCCATGGGCCGGTACCCGTGGCTGCTTGACCCGGGCTGGATCTGGCTGATGGACCGCAACTATCACGGCGCGCCCCGGATCGCCCGCCTCATCGCGCGCACGCACGTGCTGATCAGGCTCAAGAGCGACATCCCGCTGCGGCGGACCTCGGAGATCCTGCCCGACGGCTCTTACCGGGCGGAGCTGTCCGGCGACGGCATCACCGTCCCGGTCCGGGCCATCGAGTACCACGCCGACGTCGAGGGCCAGGTAGTCCCGGAGATGTTCTGCCTGGTCACCGACCTGATGGACTACGAGGACTACCCTGGCCCCGAGCTTGCCGCGCTCTACAAGTGGCGGTGGGACGGGTCAGAGACCGCGCTTCGCGAGGCCAAGACGCCGCTGCGCGGCGCCGGCCCGGGAACCGGGCCGATGCTCCGCTCCTGCTCCCCGAGCCTCGTCCGCCAGGAGCTCGCGGCCTGGGCCGCCGGCGTCACCCTGATCCGCTGCCTCATCCTCGATGCCGCGCTCGCCGCAGCGCCGGCCAGGAAGGGCCGCCGCGCCGGGATCGCCGTCCGGCCCCGGGACCTGTCCCTCGCCCGCGCCCTGCGGGCGGCCCTGTCCGCGATCCGCCTCGGGCACCACGGCTACCAGGCTGTGACCAGCGCAATCGCCGGCTACCGCAACGTCGTCGACCGCGGCCGGCACCGCGCCCGCAAGTCCAAGTCCCCCTCATCCTTCGACCACGCCGGCCCCGCAGACACCACTACCCGCATCGCCCCGGCCATCATCACCATGGCCAACACACCCGCTTGACCAGCGGGAATAGCATAACCCCACTCAACCGAGGACCCTGCCGGGCCATGGTCCCGGCCGCCCCGGCGCGGCACGCCGCCCTCCGGCATGCCCACCGCAACAGCGACTACCCACAGTGAACGAAGACAGGAACTACCCACAACCGGTCAAACAGCTAAAGCCGCTGGCATTGGGTAGGGGCCGGGGTTGCCTGGACATCGAGGCCAGCGATCGACCTGTCTGCGAGTATCCAGGATGAAGGCTCTGCCGTGATCGTCAATTTTTCTTTCTTGGATATAGATGACGGTGGAATAATAGAAATACTGTACCAGGGAAATCCCAAGCAAGAGCCCGTTCTTGCGGGTACAATAATAGGAGCTCCAAAAGGATTTCAAAAATGGCCAGGCACCCTATTTGTCGACCAAGAGATGCTGGAAAATGGGCCAGCCGAAGAAGGCGAACCTTCTTCCGTGACGAAGTGGATGGCAGTAGCTGCTGTACTGTGCATAGCATCGGTCGCAAGTACTATAAAGGTCGGTCCGATATCTCCGTT
>JAICUO010000435.1 GCA_025935815.1 Streptosporangiaceae bacterium | reverse complement strand
GGACCTTCTCACCAACCACGAGCGGGGGATGTTCACGTCCCGCGGCCCGGTGGACGCCGCGGTGGGGCGCTGCCTGAAGTACGCCAGCGTGCCCGCCGTGGGCGGCTGTCCCGGCGGGTTGCTCTGCCTCGCGGAACTGCACCCGGCGCGGGCGCCGCAGTTCCTGGCCGACATGAAGCGCGGGCGGTGGACCGGGATGTCGGTCGGTGGCGTGAGCGCGGATTACGGCGACCAGGCGAGCGCCGACTTGTGGCCCGTAGAGGTCAGCCTGACCAGTCCCGGCGATCACGCCGACCCGGGCGCGCTGGTCATCGGCACTGGCCGTGACGCGGCGGCGGCGTGGGAGCTGCTGTCCGGCTCGCCCGCGGCCGCGGTCCTGTGAGCGTGCGGGCGCTGCGTCCGCGCTGGGGCGTCCCTCATGCGCCGTCCTGCGCGGCTCCGCCGTGGCGCCCGCACTAGCCGCCTAATGGAGGAGGTGACCGGCAGTGTCGACTACTTTGCGCTTTACGATTCTCGCCGACGACCCGGGATCCCGGGCATTCAGTAGCTTCGCCCGCAGTGTCGACGGCGCGAACCGGTCGGTTGACAAGAACAGCTTGGCGCTGCTCTTGCAGTCGAAGAGCGCGAAGGCCAGCGCGGACGCGACGCTGTCGCTGGCCAGGACGGACAAGACGCTGGAGGCGGCGAACGCGCTGCTGGCGGCCAGCTCTGGCGACGTGACGCGGCAGCTGCGCCAGCAGGAGCGGGCGGCGCTGGAGTCGGCCGGGGCGACGACGGCCGCGGCGGATGCGGCGAGGTCCGCCGGGGGCGGGTTCGCCGCGCTGCAGTCGCCGATGGCCGCCGCGGTGGGCGCGGGGGTCGCCCTGGCGCCGGTTGCCGTGACGCTGGCGGCGGGACTGGGCGGCCTTGGCCTGGCCGCCTTGTCGGCGTCGAAGGACACGGCGGCGATGAATCAGGTGCTGGGGCCGCTGAGAGGCGAGCTGGCCCGGTTCGACGCGGCGCTGAAGCCCGAGGTGATGACGGTCTTCGGGCAGGGCGCGGGCATCGCCGTGACGGCGCTGAAAGGGCTGCAGCCGGTCGCCGCGAGCACCGGGAAGGCGCTCGGCGGGGTCCTCGGCGAGGTGGGCGCCGAGTTCAAGTCGCGGACTTGGCAGGATTTCTTCGGGTTCATGGAGCGCACTGCGGGGCCGGACGTGCAGCAGCTCGGCGGCCTGTTCGTCGACCTGGCCGACGACGTCCCGAAGGTGCTGGAGACGCTGCAGCCCGTCGCGTCGGGGCTGCTGAAGATCACGGACGCCGTGGTGAACTTGCCCAAGGCGCTTGACCAGGTGAAGCAGAAGACCGGGGCGGGGCAGTCCGGGTTCTGGGGCGGCAGCGGCCTGGACCGGCTCAAGGAGGGTTACAGCTGGCTGGAGCACCACCTTCCGGCGAGCAACAAGTCCGTCACTGACCTGATCGGCATTACCGGCAAGGCCGGGCCCGCCGCGGCCGCCATGGCGGCCGGGATCGACGCGGCGGGCAACAGCGCGGCGCTGGCCGCGCCGAAGACGATGACCCTCGCCCAGCAGGTCGGGCACCTGACCGACTCCTACAGCGCCGCTCTCACGCCGCTGCTGAACTACACGGGCGCGCAGATCACGCAGGCCAACGACGCCGCCACCCTCAACGCCGCCTTGAAGGTCTCGCATGACCGGATCGGGCTGGCCACGGCGGCGCAGCGGGCATCGTTCGGTGACGCGCAGACCTACATTCAGTCGCTGCTCAACACCGCGTCGGCCGCGGGCAAGTCCGGCAAGGGCGTCGATGCCCAGATTTCCTCGATCCGGCAGGCGCTGCCCGTGCTGCAGCACGTCAGGGGCGGCACGCGGGATTACTGGCTTGAGGTTCAGAGCCTGGTGGGGTGGCTGCACCGGCTGCAGCAGCAGAAGGCGATCACTGAGCTGGTCCACGTCCACGGGGACGGCACGTGGGTCACCCCGACGACGCGGAGCCCGTCCAGCGGGCCGGGCGGCGGCCACCAGCTGGCGGCGGGCGGCATGGTGTCCGGCGGCACGGTGGGCCGCGACAGCGTGGCGGCCATGCTCATGCCGGGCGAGGTCGTGGTGCCCGCCGGCATGGTCGCCAGCGGCGCCGTCGACCACCTGCGCGGGATGCTGCCCGGGTTCGCGTCCGGCGGGATCGTGCCGTCCTACTCCGGCGCGCTGAAGGGGCTGCAGCCGTGGGCGGCGGCGAACCAGGCGGCCACGATCTCGGCGCTGACGTCGGACATCGCCTCGGTGATGGCGCGGCAGTTCGCTGCGTCCCTGAGTGGCTACCTCGGCCCGGGCAGCGCGAGCTACGCGGCCGACATCGCCACGGTGCTGTCCGCGATGGGCCTGCCGCTGTCGCTGGTGCCCAACTGGGAGCGGCAGATCCAGACCGAGTCCGGCGGCAACCTGCGCGCGGTCAACCTGACCGACTCCAACGCGCAGGCGGGGCACCCGTCCGTCGGGCTGCTCCAGCTCATCCCGGGCACGTTCGCCGCCTACGCTGGCCCCTACCTGCGCACTCCTCCGCTGGTCAACTACGGCGGCGGGTTCGTCAGCCTTGACCCGATGGCCCAGATCTACGCCGGGGTGCACTACGCCGACGCGCGCTACGACGGGTCGATGGCGTCGGTGATCGGCCACGGCCACGGATATGACAACGGGGGCGTTCTCCCGCCGGGCATCACCCTGGCGGTGAACGGGACCGGCCGCGACGAGTACGTCTCCCGCACCCCGCCCGGCGGCGGCAACACGTACGTCACCAACGTCACCGTGAACGCGCCGCCTGGCACCCACCCGGCGCAGCTCGGCAAGGAGATCGTCCGCTACCTCGCGGCGTACGAGAACGTCAACGGAAAGGGGTGGCGGGACTAGTGGACGGCATGGCGCAGCTGAGCGCGGACAGCAACCGTGACGCCCTGGCGATCCTGTCCGCCGGGCTCACCGGTGACCATGAGGGCATGAGCGCGGTGCTGGCGGGCGCCAGCGTCCCCGGCGTGATCGGGATCCTCGCCGGGATGGTCCTCGGCCTGGTGCGCGCGGCGGGCAGCGACCCCGCCGAGTGGGTGGCGGCCGAGCAGGCGCGGGCGCTGCAGGACCCGGGCGCGGGGTAGGCGCTAGTAGTACTCATCGCACCTAGTGCAGTAGCGCATGCCGTTGCCGGGATCGAAGGCCGGGGAATGGGAGGCGCTGCTGTACCCGCAGCTGCACTTGCCGCAGTCCGTCCTGTCGTACCGCTGCTGCGCCTCGTTCCACTTCTCGCTGCACATAACCGGCCCTCCCTGGCGGGGACCCGCCCGCCTGCGCGGTGCTCCAGCTCGGCGCGCACGTCCTCGAGCGACCCGACGACGCGCCAGCCGTCGCCGATCACGGCTACCCCGCAGCCTCGGCGCAGCAGGACGGGCACGGCGTCGGCGCGGTGCTCCCGGGCGATCAGGTCAGCCAGGGTTACCCGCCGGGTGGCCGCGATGACCGCCCGCGCCTCGGCCCTCAGCGCCTGGTCCCGCGCTTGCCGCCGCCGCCTGCGCACCGCGTCCCTGCGCTGCCGGGGCGACCGCCGGCGGGCCATCAGTCGTCACCGCCGCCGAGGCTGACCGCGTAGGCGATCGCCCGGCGCTCCAGCTCGGCCGAGTAGGCCTCGTAGACGGCCCACTGGACCGCGCGGCCGAGCGACCCGACCGGCGCCCTGGCGGCCCGCGCCATCGCCTGGTGCCCCCGCCGGAGTAGCTCGTCCTCGCTCATCTGCTCTGGTGGCGTGGCCATGCCGCCGCCCTCCCTGGTACTGCGTGCCAACGCTGTTCCGGTCAGCTTCCGCTACGGCGCGTAGGCTGGGCAGTGGTGACGTGGTGGCCAGCGCGAGCAGGTCACCGGTCACCGGGTCACCACCCCGAGCGATTGGCACGCGCATGGGAGACTTCGCCGACGTCGTGCGGCGCTACCTCGGCGACCGCGGCATGTCCGTGCGGGCCGCGGCGAAGGCGGCCGGGTACTCCGATCACACGCTGCTGTCCAAGGTGCTCAACGGGCACAAGCCGCCGACGCCGCACCTGGCGGCGCAGCTGGACGACGCGCTCGGCGCGGGCGGCGAGATCAGGGCGGCGCTGCCGCCGCGCAGGGCGGCCGCGGACCCGGCGGCCGAGGTCGAGGCGATCGAGCTGGCCCGGCGAGCGCTGGCCTCCGACGTCGGCGACGGGACGTGCGAGCGCCTCGAGCTGGCCGTTGATGACCTCGCGACCGCCTACCCCCGCACCCCGCCCGCCGACCTGCTGCCCCGCGCCCGCGCGCACCTGGGCTACGTGGTCCGGCTGCTGGACGGCCGGGCGACCCTTAGCCAGCGGCGCAGGCTGCTGGCCTCCGGCGGCTGGCTGTCCCTGCTCACGGCAACCCTGCTCATCGACCAGCGCCAGGACGACGCGGGCAGCGCCTGGCTGCGCACGGCCGCGCAGCTCGCCGCCGAGGCCGGGCACGCCGAGATCACCGCATGGTGCGCCGAGACCCGCGCCTGGCAGCTGCTCACCGCCGGGGACTACCGCCAGGCCGCGCAGCTGTCCCGCGCCGCGCAGGACATCGCCCCGGACGGCGGCAGCGCGCGCATCCAGGCGACCGCGCAGGAGGGCCGGGCATGGGCGCGGCTCGGCGACGCGCGGCAGACTCGCGCCGCGCTGGCGGCCGTCGAGCGGCTCGTCTCAGCGCTGCCTGCGCCGGAGCGGCCAGAGCACCACTACGTGTACGACCCGCAGAAAGCCGATGTGTACGTGGCCACCACGCTCGCATGGGCGGGGGACAGCGCCGCCGAGCAGGCCGCCCGGGACATCCTCGGCGCGCTGCTGGCGGACGCCTCGCCGAGGGGGCGGCGGATCGCGCTGGCGCGGCTGGACCTGGCGCTCGCGCTGACCGCCGCGGGCAAGCACGACGAGGCGGCAGCCTCGGCCCTGGACGCGGTGCGCTCCGGCCGCCTGGCGCTCGTCGACCGGCCGCGCGTCGCCGAGATCACCGCCGCGGTGAGCGCCGCCGGCGTCCCTGAGTCCCGCGAGCTCGCCGAGGCGTACCGGGCCATCGAACCGTAGGATTACGGCAGCGTGCCAACGCGACAACGCCCCCGCCGGCTCCGGCCAGCGGGGGCGTTCGCGCGTGAGATCGGGCAGTTGGGTGCGCTGTGAGCGAGTGGCAAAATCCACTGGCCCCGGAACGGGCACCACTTGCCCGCTGACCTGCGGAAGTGAGGTCAAGTTGGGTCAGTGAGGCCAGTTGCGCCGGCTGTCAGAACCTGCCCGTGGGCACGATCCGGGGACACTGCGGGCGGCACAACTCACTTCCGTCGCCGAGGGTAGGCCGGAGGTTAGGTGGCCGCCGGGCAGGTTAGTTATCTACTCTCGCCCGATCTGCGACCTAACCCGTGCTGACCTGCGGGAAGGTAGGAAATTACCCGGATTAGGCAGGGTAGGCCGGCCGCGGAAAGTGCCCTGAGAGCGCGTTTCCCGCATAGGCGGCCGACCTAACTAACCTCATCCCGGCGCCTGTTTCAGCGCCACAACCATCCGCACACAGGGAGCGCCACAGCTGTTTCATCCGCAGGTAGCGGGCGCGCTTCTCCTCTCGCCGCGATGCCTGTTTCACCTGATTCAGCCCTCGGCCAGCGGGAGCCGCTACCCGCTACCGCGCAGGCCAGCGACGGGCGCGGGTAGCGCCGGGTAGCGGCTGGCGGTGCTCGTGCTGGTCAGCGCCGGTAGCGTTCCCGCTACCTCCGGTAAGGCTGCCGCGACCTCCCACCGTGGAGACGGGGAAGGAAGCGCTCCACGGTGGGACGCGCCAGCCTCAGCCGCCGTTGTCTGCGGCTGCCGCGCGCCGTCGCCGGTCCCGCAGAGTGCCCGACCGGTTGTTGCGGATCCGGCGGCGCTCGCGGGTGTCCGCGTGCCACCCGGCCAGCCACTGGATGCCAGCCTCGACCGCGTCGGCGTCGACTTCGGCGAGCCTGTCCAGGAGCCGTATCCGGTCGTTGCCGTCGAGGGCCGCCAGGGCCGCCGCCAGGGCGTCCCGGCGGCCGGTTTCGTCGGCCTCGCCGGCCAGCGACGGAACCTGGCCGGAAGCGGCCGGAACCTGGCCGCCGGGCTGGCGCGGAACATGCCCGCACGCTGCGTAGACAGGTGGCTGACCACCCTGGTTTCCGTGGTTGCGAGCATCGTCGCCGAGGGCCTGGCGGACATGCCCGGGGACCGCCCCGGCGACGGGCCCGCAACCAGTCCCGGACGGGCTGTCAGCCACCGTCGCGCGGGTGGATGAGGGCGGCTCGAAATCGGCAACGGCGTTGCCGATTTCGGCACCTGCGCGGGCCGCCTGGCGACGGGCGCCGGACGGTCCCGGACAGCTTTCGGCCACGTCCGCCAGGTCCGTCGTCATGGTGGTCACGGGCGCGCTTCCCGCCGGCGCCTGGCGCCCTCGATGCTGGCGATGATGACGCGCTCGCCCATCCACTCGCAGCGGCGGCGGCGGAAGTCCGGCTCCATGTGGTCGTACCCGGCGACGGACGCGCGCAGCTCGCCGCGCAGCCGCTCCCGCAGCTGCGGCGCCTCCGCGGCCCCGGCCGCGATGATCTCCTCCAGGGCGGCCACGCGGTCCTCCAGGGCGTCCATGCCCCGGTCGGTCATGTCCATGGTGAAGTTCAGGTCACGGGCGACGGCGCCCGCGTAGAAGCGGCGGATCAGGTCC